>NZ_CAWNIB010000282.1:0-16792 GCF_963874405.1 Vibrio sp. V08_P9A1T1 | reverse complement strand
GGTCTAACTTTCGGATATTATCTAATCTATTTTTGGAATTATTGTAAGGAGTAATAAATATCAACTTATTTAAGCGTTGGCTTGTTTTTTTCAAAAGTAAAATAATAACAAGCTTATTTGTTACCTATCAGTCTCCACTGATTTTACTGACTCTTTTCGAGAGAATAGAAGCAGAATCATTGGCCAGATCTACGGCAGAGCGCCGAGTCAACGTTGGAGATAGGGTCAGCTTTGTTGATACAGAAAAGTGTCAACCTTATCAAATTATTATAGTGCTTGGTGAGCGGAACAACCCTAATGATGGTCTCGTATCACTTTACTCTTATTTAGGCGCTTCTATTTTTGGATTACGTGAACAAGAGTGCTTTAAATTATATATTTTAGGAAAAGAGCGAGAATATAAAGTGGTTAATATTCTTCCTGAAAAGTCACTAACGTGTGTAAATTAAATTTCTTCGTTAAAATAAGGAGATTACTATGAGTAAGAAAGATATGAAAAAAGCGCAACTTAGCCTAAAAGAAAAGCGGAAATTAAAGCAAGAAAAAATGGAAGAAAGCAGTGTAATTAAAGAAAGGAAAAAACGCGGAAAATAAAATAAGTTTTCATCGGTTAAAGTGCAAAATAAAGCCTAATGATATCGTTAGGCTTTTTTATGTCTCTGTATTGACTCTATATCCTGCTAATGAAGGCTTTGTAACCCTACGGAGTATCAGTTTGATTTGATGTTCTCTTTCTAGTTTCTGCTCGCTTTAGCGAGGACTAAAAAATTTTTCAAAAAATCCTTGAAAAGAATTTTAGTGCCCCTATATCTATCAATGAAGAGGATGCCGTAAGGACCTCTGGAATGGCGACACAGGTTTGCTCTCTTAAGAGGAGCCTTGTGTTGTGATCATTAAATGTGTTGTTAGCTCCATGTTGAAAGAATGGCTGCTAACGGCTTAGCGCCTATGCGCTAAGGCTATTGCTTATGATGAGGATAGTATGATGAGAACAGTAGATTTCACTCCTTTATACCGCAACGCAATTGGTTTTGACCGTCTATTAAACATGATGGAATCCAGTTCAGCGAAGAATAGCTCTGCGGGTTACCCTCCGTACAATATTGAACAGCAAGACGACAATAAATATCGCATCACGATGGCGGTAGCTGGTTTTTCTGAAGAGCAGATTGAGATTACTCAACAAGAAAATACGCTGATTGTGCGTGGCGAACGTAAACCCGAAGAGAATAAAAACTACGTCTACCAAGGTATTGCTGAGCGCGATTTTGAACGTAAATTCCAATTGGCCGACTATGTCAAAGTACTCGGAGCCACAATGGAAAATGGCTTGCTACACGTGGATCTTGAACGTGAAACACCTGAAGCGATGCAACCACGTAAAATTGCGATTAATGGTAAAAACTTAATTGAGAACAATTAAGTTACTGGCCACATTAAAGTAGTGAAAGAGCGCCAAAAGGCGCTCTTTTTCATGGCAGAAAGGATGAATTACTGTTGATACGCTAATGCCACTTCTTGAGCAATAATTTGAATGCCCTTTTGCATGGCTTCATCATCTTGCACGTAGTTCATGCGCAGACACTGATGCGCGTGTTGCCAATCGTCTTGTTGACCAATAAAGAAATATTCACCCGGTACAATCAATACTCCTCTGGCTTTTAGACGTTGGTAAAGTTCCATCGTGGTGATGGGGAGCTCATCAAACCAGAGCCATAAAAAGATCGCCCCTTCTGGTTTATGGATACGAAAGCGCGGGTCGCTAATGGCTTGCTTGAGTAACTCGACTGCTCTTTGTGATTTCTGCTGGTAGAAGGGTTTGATCACATCGCGACTGAGCCTTAATAGATCGCCTTTTTCAATCATGTGATGAGCAATGGCTGGGCCGATGCTGCCTGGCGCTAAACTAATGATGCCATTCATGTTGGTTAATGCTTGGGTAATGGTTTCGTTGGCAATGACGATACCGCAGCGCACACCGGGTAAACCCAGTTTCGAAAGGCTCATGCATAAAATGGTGTTGTCATTCCAAAAGGGTTCAATCTCTTCAAAAATGATGTTGGGAAATGGAACGCCGTATGCATTGTCGATAATCAGTGGGATATTGTTCTCTCTAGCCAGCTTATCGAGCTTGTGGATCTCTTGTTCTGTGAGCACATTTCCCGTCGGATTGGTTGGACGGGAAGCACAAATGGCGGCTATCGACGAATCCACGCTCAAGGTTTCGAAATCCACGTGGTATTTGAATAAGCCATTGTCGAGTAGTTCTATTTCTGGGCGATAGGAGACAAAAATATCTTCATCTATCCCGGCATCACCATAACCAATATATTCAGGCGCTAATGGCAGTAAAATTTTCTTATGTGAACCGTCAGCTTGCTGGCCAGCAAACAGATTAAATAGATAGAAAAATCCACTCTGGCTGCCATTGGTTAAGCTAATGTTCTTTTCACTGATTTCCCAGCCATAGGTTTCTTTGAGCAGTTTTGCGAGAGATTTAACGAACAGATCTTTACCTTGTGGGCCATCATAGTTGGCGAGGGCAGCGATCAGTTCACCACTGCTGAGCATGTCAGCACTGGTTTGATGAAAGTAGTCAATCATGGCGGGAATGGCGGCTGGGTTACCACCGCCGAGCATAATGGCTCCGGGGGTGCGCAGGCCATCATTGAGATCGTCCATTAACTGGGTAATACCGGAATACTGATTAAATTTTTCACCAAATTTCGAAAACTGCATTGCTGACTGCCTAATTCATTCTTGTATTTGCTTGCATAAAGGGGCATGAAACGATGCCATGCCCATCGAGTAATCCTTGAACATACCCCAATGTTTTTGCGAGTCAAAGCACTATTTTTCGCCAAATAACACACTGCGGTCAGATAAAACAAAAAGCCCAGCGGATGGCCGCTGGGCTTTGATAGATTAATTTGTGTGCCGAAATATCAGCAACTACTTTTGCAGCAGTGAAATATCAGCAATTTGTAGGAACAGATTACGCAAGTTGTTGAGCAGCGTTAAACGGTTTTGTTTTAATGCTTCATCGTCTGCCATCACCATGACATTATCAAAGAAAGCATCAACAGGTTCACGTAGTGCTGCCAGCTTGCTCAATGCTTGTTGGTAATCACCGGTAGCGAAAGCAGGTTCTAGTGCTTCGGTCATCACTTCCACTTCTTCCGCTAAGGCTTTTTCGGCCGCTTCTTGAAGAAGTGTTAGGTTGATTTCTGCAGCCAGTTCACCGTCAAATTTCGCTAAAATGTTACCGACACGCTTGTTTGCCGCCGCTAGGGCTTCAGCCGCTTCCAGTTCACGGAAGTGGGAAACTGCTTTAACACGTTTGTCAAAATCAGCGGGTTTGGTTGGACGACGAGCAAGTACCGCTTGGATGATGTCGACGCTAAAACCTTCATCTTGATACCAAGCACGGAAACGGCCAAGCATAAACTCAATTACATCGTGCTCAACGTTGTCGTTGGTAAGGCGATCACCAAACAGCGATTTCGCTTTTGCTACGAGGTCAACTAAGTCCAAGTTATAGCCGTATTCAACGATGATGCGCAGTACACCCAGTGATGCGCGACGCAGAGCAAAGGGATCCGAGCCTTTTGGTGCTTGGCCAATACCGAAGATGCCGACTATGGTGTCTAGCTTGTCTGCGATTGCCACAGCGGCGGAAACGCCATTGGTTGGCAGAGCATCGCCAGCAAAGCGTGGCATGTACTGTTCGTTTAGTGCAACGGCGACTTCTTCTGCTTCTCCGTCATGGCGAGCATAATGCATACCCATCACGCCTTGCGTGTCGGTAAATTCAAACACCATTGAGGTCATCAAATCGCATTTAGCCAGTAAGCCCGCACGTTTTGATTTTTCTACATCCGCGCCAATCTGTTCTGCAATGTAACCAGCCAGTTCAGTAATACGGTCAGTTTTATCTTTAATCGTACCCAACTGCTGTTGGAAAATCGCGGTTTCTAGTCGTGGTAGACGATCGACTAATTTGCTTTTGAGATCGGTATTAAAGAAGAATTCCGCGTCCGCTAAGCGTGGACGAACGACTTTCTCGTTGCCTTCGATAACATGGCGAGGCTCTTTCGACTCGATGTTAGAGACGAAAATAAAGTTAGGCAGCAATTGCTTATTCGCATCGCTCATCTGATGAGAATAAACCGGGAAGTATTTTTGGTCACCTTTCATGGTGTAAACCAAAGCTTCTGACGGTACTTTAAGGAATTTTTCTTCAAATTTCGCCGTAAGCACCACTGGCCATTCAACCAGTGAGGTCACTTCTTCAACCAAGTCATCGTCAAGATCGGCAACACCGCCAACCTGTAGCGCTGCTTTTTGTGCATCCGCAATAATTATTGCTTTACGCGCATCGTAATCGGCGATCACTTTACCGCGCTGTTCTAAAATCGCTGGGTATTGTTCTGCTGAATCGATGGTGAACTCTTTTTCGCCCATAAAGCGGTGACCACGAATGGTGCGCGCAGAAGCTACGCCTAAGATCTCACCTTCGATCAGTTTATCACCCATCAAAATAGTCAGAGTTTTTACTGGGCGGATAAATTGTGTTTCTTTATCACCCCAGCGCATGGGTTTGGCGATAGGCAAGTTTGCTAACGCTTTGGCGGCAAGTTCAACCACAATGGCTTTGGCATCTTGGCCTTTGACTTCCTGTTTGAACAGTAGCCATTCACCTTGTTCTGTTGTTAGGCGATCCGCTTGCTCAACAGTAATGCCGTTACCACGCGCCCAGCCTTGTGCTGCTTTGGTTGGATTGCCATCGGCATCAAAAGCAACAGAAATAGCGGGGCCACGTTTTTCGACCACTTTATCCGCTTGACCTTGGGCCAAGTTGGTCACTTTCAGTGCTAAACGGCGAGGGGTTGCAAACCATTTGATGCCTTCGTGTGCCAGTTCAGCGGTTTTCAATTCTGCGGCAAAGTTAGCCGCAAACGCTTCAGCCAAAGTGCGAAGTTGTTTTGGTGGTAGCTCTTCTGTGCCTAATTCAATTAGAAATTCTTTTGCCATCTTATTTGTCCTCACCCTTTTTACACATAGGGAAGCCGAGTGCTTCACGAGATGCGTAGTACGCTTCTGCAACCGCTTTGGTCAGGTTACGGATACGTAGGATGTAACGTTGACGTTCTGTCACCGAAATCGCTTTACGCGCGTCCAATAGGTTAAAGGCATGGCCCGCTTTCAAAATACGCTCATAGGCAGGAAGTGGCAGCGGTTTTTCTAGCTCAAGTAGATGCTTACACTCTTTTTCGCACTGGTCGAAGAAAGTGAAAAGAAAATCGACATCCGCGTGTTCGAAGTTGTAAGTGGATTGTTCGACTTCATTTTGATGGTAAATGTCACCATAGGTGACTTTACCTAATGGGCCATCTGTCCAGACTAAGTCATACACTGAATCCACGCCTTGAATGTACATGGCAAGACGTTCAATACCGTAAGTGATTTCACCAGTTACAGGTTTGCACTCAAGGCCGCCGACTTGTTGGAAGTAAGTAAATTGAGTTACTTCCATGCCGTTTAGCCACACTTCCCAGCCAAGACCCCAAGCACCTAAGGTTGGGTTTTCCCAGTTATCTTCCACGAAACGAATATCGTGTACTAGTGGGTCAACACCGAGCACCTCTAAAGACCCTAAATACAACTCTTGAATGTTGTCTGGTGAAGGTTTGATGATGACTTGGAATTGGTAATAGTGTTGCAGGCGGTTTGGGTTTTCACCATAACGACCGTCCGTTGGACGACGAGAGGGTTGAACATACGCCGTTGCAATGGGCTCTGGGCCTAAAGCTCGCAGGCATGTCATTGGGTGAGAGGTTCCTGCACCAACTTCCATGTCTAATGGTTGAACAATGGTACAGCCTTGTTGGGCCCAATAATCCTGCAGCGCGAGGATCATACCCTGAAAGGTTTTGATATCGTATTTTTGCATAGTCAGGTTCGCGCGATTCTTCTGTCTGAATGGATGAAAATAACGAACAAGTATACCCAGATATTCGCTCAGCGAGTAGGGGTAATCTTGCTTAATTAATGGTCGAAAATCCGTTTTGGTCGAATTTATCGCATCGATTGTGCCAAATTCCTGCACATGAACGATTTTGACTTATTTCTAACTTGAGATTTTCACTCGGCCTGATTAGAATTGCGCCGTCTTTGGGGAGTAGCTTACCAGTGAGATTTCTTATCTTAACGGTTCGTTCGTCAACATAATTGGTGCCAAATCACCGTGGCGTTCGAGGCTAAAGTCATTTTTAGCTTAGCAAGACCTTAGACAAACATCACAAACCGGGGTGGGGAGTGGCGTTTGTCTATGGTTATTATAATTATCCCGCCCCATTGAGCCTGTCGTGAGCGTATTAGCTATTTCAATTACTACCGTCGCCTTAGCTGAAATTGGCGATAAAACCCAACTGCTTTCTCTGCTGCTAGCCAGTCGTTATCGTAAACCTTTGCCTATTATTGCCGCCATTTTTGTCGCAACGATGGTTAACCATGCACTCGCTGCTTGGCTGGGCGTGGTCGTTGCCGATTACCTGTCACCAGAAATCCTTAAATGGGTGTTGGTTGCCAGCTTCCTTGCCATGGCGGGGTGGGTATTAATTCCAGACAAACTCGACGGCGATGAAAAAATTACCAATCGAGGTCCTTTTGTCGCCAGTTTTATTGCTTTTTTTGTCGCTGAAATTGGCGATAAAACCCAAATAGCAACGTCTATTCTTGGTGCGCAATATGCGGATGCTCTACTGTGGGTGGTGCTCGGAACGACAATTGGTATGTTGCTGGCTAACGTACCTGTGGTGCTGATTGGTAAATTATCCGCCGATAAAATGCCGCTAGGACTTATTCGTAAAATCACGGCGGTACTCTTTTTGATATTAGCGATCGGCGCGGCGATTTGGTAATTCCAATCGATTAGATGATTGGGCGAGTGAGCGTGACACAATTTATTACTCAACTTGTCGCCCAACGTCTACGGTTGCGTGATGAGTGACAAATTTATGCCATACTGGTCATGTTACTGTAGTGCTAGATGATGCAAGTCTAAGAGGGAATGCATATGCTGACACGTTATATGGGAATGACCGCCAAGAGCCAAAGTTACTTGTTTACGTTCGGTTTTGTGCTGACGTTGTTGGGTATGGCGTTGACGGAAATGTGGCTACCCATGGTGGCCGGCGCAATCATATTGTGTGGCTTAATGGTGGAATCTTGGATCCGAGTCGCGCACATTATCCCGATGCACGATGAAATTCGAACCCTGCAAAAGCAGATCACAAAACTGCAATCAGAGATCCGCACCATCGAGTTTAATGAGTAGTGTGCAGCGCAATGAATTAATAGCAAAAGGCGGCCTTTTTGAGGTCGCCTTTTCTTTTGCGTACGCATCACTTAGATCGAGGCTTAACTCAATCCTTTCTTAATCAAATAGAGATAGGGCAATGTGTCCACTTTCTCCGCAATTAACTGATGATCCATAAAGCGGCAAAAACTGGGAATGTCTCGAGTGGTTGACGGGTCATCGGCTTTCACTAGTAAAATTTCGCCATCTTGCATGGTTCGAATGGTTTTTCTGACCATCATTACAGGCTCGGGACAGCGCAATCCTTCGGCTTCGAGTATTTGTGTGGCAAGTGCCGGATCAAATGTCATATTCAAACCTAATCGATGTTATCGCAAGGCGTAGATAATACTGGCGAGGAAAAAATATTCAATAACCACTTGGCAAAGTGATCTTTTTGTTTTAACTTACTTAACAAGTTGATAACAATTTTGTGAGGCACTTATGTTAACAGCGCTTGATAGGTTAACCATTTATTCGGTTCTCTGCTTTATCTCATTTTGTGCCTTAGTGATGCGAACGCCTGCAGAAACGTCATGGATGCCACTTTTTGGTGTCAGTGCGTCACTGGTTGGGATCTGGCTTGAGATGCATCTTTGGAAAGGCATCTCAGAAGAGCAGAATCACTAATCCATCACATATTGATCAACGCATTGCACTAATACGACACGTAACACATTCCGACACTATCCCCATTTTCTTGGGCTTCCCCGCTGAAAGGCGGGATTTTTTTTGCCTAACGCGTACACTGAGCCTATTTACCAATGATAAAAGTGGGGTTATTGCATGGAGTTGGAAGATATCTATCGTCGCGATCTGAATTTATTGATTGCATTGAGAGTGTTGATAGAAGAGAGCAGTGTCAGTAAAGCGGCCCAGCGTTTAAATCTTAGCCAGTCAGCCATGAGCCGTGTATTAGGCCGGTTACGTGATCTGCTCAATGATCCTCTTTTTACGCGCCAAGGTCAGCATCTCATTCCGACTGAAAAAGCGCTGGAGCTTAATCGTGCCTTAGGCGAGCCATTGGAGTCTCTACGTCAAATCCTTTCACCTGTTGAATTTGACCCCCAGCAATGTGAACAAACCTTCACCATTGCCACGACAGATTACGCAATGCAGACCATCTTACCGTTTGCTTTACCAAGGATATATCAAGAGGCACCAAACGTGTCGTTTGAGTTTTTACCTTTGCAGCATGATAGGTTGGCCGATCAACTGACTTATGAAGGAGCTGATTTAGCGATTTGTCGCCCAACGTCGCCAGTAGCACCATTGATGAGTGAGGTGCTTGGGCGAGTCGGTGTGCTTTGTTTGCTCTCCCAACACCATCCGTTGGCGAATCGGCAGATCTCTTTAGCGGATTACCTGACATACCCTCATGCGATGATTGCGATCAGTGATGGTGTTAATGCCTTAATTGAACAAGCATTAAGTGGGCAGCCTAAACGGAAAATGGTGCTCAGAGCCTATCATTTAGAAGCTGCGCTAGCGATTGTTGATACCATGCCATTGATTATTACGGTGCCTGCGGATCTGGCCTATTTAGTGGCAGAACGTTACGCATTGGTGGTGAAGCCGTTACCGTTTCAGTTTACGCCGTTTGACTACTCTATGATTTGGCACTCGCGATGTGAGCATTCTCCTGCCCAAGAATGGTTAAGGCAGATCGTCAAACAAGAGTGCAGTCGGTTGATTGCTAAGCGTATTGAAGAGATGCAGTTAGAGGGATAAAAATCATCAAGCTTTGAGTAAGACCAAAGCTTGATGAATGAATGGTTTAAAGCTTAATCACCACGCGACCAGTCACTTGACCATTGGTGATCGTTTCAGCGTACTGCGCTGTTTGTTCGAGGGTGATTTCCTCACACGCTTGCTCAAAGTAGCTTGCAGGTAGCAGTTTCGCTAAGCTTTCCCATGCTGCCATGCGTTTTTCTAGCGGGCAAGAGACGGAGTCGACACCTTGCAGGCGTACATTGCGCAAAATGAACGGCATGACGGTGGTGGGTAAATCAAAACCACCCGCTAAACCACACGCGGCAACCGTGCTGTTGTAGTCCATTTGGGCTAACACTTTGGCTAACATTTTGCTGCCTACTGTATCGACCGCGCCAGCCCAAATCTGTTTTTCCAGCGGACGAGCTGGTTCTTCAAATTCGCTGCGATCAATAATGCGGCTTGCTCCTAGTTTTTCTAGCAGTGGACCATTTTGTTCAACACGACCGGTTACCGCAGCAACTGTATAACCTAGCTTAGCTAATAGTGTTACAGCAACTGAACCCACGCCGCCACTGGCACCCGTCACCAATATTTCACCCTTTTCCGGTTGAATACCCGCATCTAAAATGGCTTGCACGCAAAGCATGGCAGTAAAGCCAGCAGTGCCAATCATCATCGCTTTTTTGCTATCAAGACCGTGCGCGAGTGGTACTAACCAATCGGCTTTCAAGCGTGCTTTTTGCGCCATACCACCCCAATGGTTTTCACCCACTCCCCAACCGGTTAGTACAACTTTATCACCGGTTTGGTAGCGAGTATCTTGGGATTCAAGTACGGTTCCCGCAAGATCAATGCCCGGTACCATAGGGAAATTGCGAATGATTTTGCCTTTACCTGTAATGGCTAAACCATCTTTGTAATTCAATGATGAGTAATCGACCGCGACTAAAACTTCACCTTGCGGTAATTGTGATTCGTCGATTTGTTCAATGGTGGCAACTGTGTTTTTTTCTTGTTGATTAAGGATTAACGCTTTAAACATTCGGATCTCCAGATTGGCACAGCAAGCATAAGATGTCGCTAAGTGTAGTACTGAATTAACTATGACTAAAATGAAACTTTAGCATTGGTTCTATGCGTATTATGCATCACTCATAAAAAATGCCAGTCGTGGGACTGGCATTGAGCTTTAGGATAAGAAGAACTGGTATGAAGGATTGTCCGTCTCATCTTTGCATTGGTAACCCAATTCTCTAAGGTGAGCGGAGAAGCGGTTTAAATCGCTTTCTTCGAGTTCAAAACCACACAATACGCGGCCATAATCGGCGCCATGATTGCGGTAATTAAACAAGCTAATGTTCCAGTGTGTGCCAAGCGTGCTGAGAAATTTCAGCAGAGCGCCCGGATATTCCGGAAATTCGAAGCTGTATAATCGCTCTTTTAGCGGCTTAGAGGGTTTGCCTCCAATCATATAACGGACATGCAGTTTGGCCATTTCATCATCCGATAGATCCACCACAGGGTAGCCACCTTGGCGTAAATCGTGAATGATGTTGTCGAGCTCTTCTTGCCCACTTAACAGGCGTACACCGACGAAAATGTTGGCCAGCTTGTCATCGTTATAGCGATAGTTGAACTCGGTGACCGCACGGCCGCCAATGATATTGCAAAACTCAAAAAACGCGCCTTGACGTTCAGGTATGGTCACCGCCAAAAGCCCTTCACGTTTTTCGCCTAGCTCACATCGCTCCGACACGTAACGCAAGCCGTGGAAATTGGTGTTAGCCCCTGAAAGTACGGTGCCTAACTGTTTATCCACCAGCTTATGTTTTTCCGCGAATTTCTTCAGACCAGCCAGAGCAAGCGCTCCAGAAGGTTCGGCAATCGCACGCGTGTCTTCGAAGATATCTTTAACCGCCGAGCAGATTTCATCGCTTGATACCGTGATGTGGCCATCAATGTATTGCTGACACAAACGGAAGGTTTCATCACCAATACGTTTTACCGCGACACCGTCGGCAAACATGCTGACTTGGTCAAGCACCACGGGTTTACCTGCCTCGAGTGCTGCTTTTAAACAAGCAGAATCTTCAGGTTCAACCGCAATGACTTTGATTTCTGGCATCAGCTGTTTGATGAGCACCGCGACCCCAGCGGCTAAACCGCCACCGCCGACTGGTACAAAAATGTAATCAAGGTGGCCATTTTGTTGCAGCATTTCCATGCCAATAGTGCCTTGCCCTGCAATGACCAGTGGGTGATCGAACGGTGGGACAAACGTATAACCTTGCTCGTGAGCCAAGCGTTCCGCTTCGGCTTTGGCTTCATCAAAGTTGTTGCCATGCAAAATCACCAAACCGCCAAAACCGCGCACCGCTTCGACTTTGATATCAGGGGTAGTTTTAGGCATCACAATGGTGGTTTTAATGCCTAATTTTGTTCCCGATAGAGCCATTCCCTGCGCGTGGTTGCCTGCTGACGCGGCAATCACCCCTGCTTGTTTTTGCACCTCAGATAAACTCGACACCATATTATAAGCGCCGCGTAATTTAAAAGAGTGCACAGGCTGGCGATCTTCACGCTTGAGCTGAACGCGATTTTTGATGCGCGCCGATAAGCGGGGCATATCCTGCAGTGGCGTCACCGTTGCGACGTCATACACGGGGGCGCGCAGGATCTGGCGCAGATAATCTGCGCCAGTTTGAGTTGCGTTACCTGAGTCGCTCATCCGCTAGCCCTCGAGCTTAGATTTGTCTCGAACAGCCCCTTTATCAGCGCTGGTGGCCATACTTGCGTAGGCTTTCAATGCCAAAGAGACTTCACGCTGGCGATTGACAGGTTTCCAACCGAGCTGGTCTTGTTTTACGCGGCGCTCAGCCAGTTCAGCTTCTGAAACGTTGAGCGTAATGGAGCGGTTTGGAATATCGATGGCGATAATATCCCCAGAGTTCACCAAACCTATCGTTCCGCCGTTTGCAGCTTCTGGAGAAACGTGACCAATTGATAAACCAGAAGTCCCCCCAGAGAAACGACCGTCAGTCAGTAGCGCGCACTCTTTGCCTAGCCCCATTGATTTGAGGTACGTGGTTGGGTAAAGCATTTCTTGCATACCCGGGCCGCCTTTCGGGCCTTCATAGCGGATGATGACAACATCGCCAGCCTTCACTTTACCGCCTAAAATGCCTTCAACGGCACTTTCTTGGCTTTCAAAGACCACGGCTGGGCCTGCAAATTTCAGACTACCTTCATCAACCCCTGCTGTTTTTACAATACAGCCGTCAACGGCAATGTTGCCTGATAGGACGGCTAGGCCACCATCTTGGCTAAAAGCATGCTCTTTGGTACGAATACAGCCTTCTTTGCGATCGTCATCGAGGCGATCCCATCGGCATTGTTGTGAGAAGGCTTTAGTGGTACGAATGCCCGCAGGACCGGCACGGAAAAAGGTTAAGACGTCTTCGTCGTCCGTTTGCATGATGTCGTATTGAGCCAACTGCTCTTTCATCGATAAACCCAACACGGTGCGAGTTTGATTGTTGATGAGACCGGCGCGATCCAATTCACCAAGAATCGCCATCACGCCACCCGCGCGGTGTACATCTTCCATGTGATATTTTTGAGTCGATGGCGCGACTTTACACAGATGAGGTACGCGGCGTGACATGCGGTCGATATCACCCATGTCAAAATCGATTTCACCTTCTTGAGCGCCTGCTAATAGGTGCAATACGGTGTTGGTTGAGCCGCCCATAGCAATATCGAGCGCCATCGCATTTTCGAATGCGGCTTTGTTGGCAATATTACGCGGCAAAGCAGATGCATCATCTTGCTCGTAGTAACGCTTGGTTAATTCAACAATGCGTTTACCTGCGTTGATGAAGAGCGCCTCACGATCGGCATGCGTGGCCAACATCGAACCATTACCTGGTTGAGAAAGCCCCAACGCTTCGGTGAGACAGTTCATCGAGTTGGCGGTAAACATGCCAGAACAAGAACCACAGGTTGGGCAGGCCGAGCGTTCAATTTGTTCACTTTGTGCATCGGAGACTTTAGGGTCAGCGCCTTGGATCATCGCATCGACTAAATCGAGTTTGATGATTTGATCAGAAAGCTTGGTTTTACCCGCTTCCATTGGCCCGCCAGAAACAAAGATGACGGGAATATTAATGCGCAGTGCCGCCATCATCATCCCAGGGGTGATTTTGTCGCAGTTGGAAATGCAGACCATCGCGTCAGCGCAGTGCGCATTAACCATGTACTCGACAGAGTCTGCGATCAACTCGCGTGAGGGCAGTGAGTACAGCATGCCGCCATGTCCCATGGCGATACCATCATCTACCGCGATGGTATTAAATTCTTTGGCGATGCCGCCGGCTTTTTCGATTTCACCCGCAACCAATTGCCCCATATCTTTGAGGTGCACGTGGCCCGGTACGAATTGAGTGAACGAGTTAACCACCGCAATAATCGGCTTACCGAAATCTTCATCTTTGACGCCAGTGGCGCGCCATAATGCGCGCGCTCCAGCCATATTACGTCCGTGTGTCGTCGTTGCGGATCTATACTTTGGCATTGTCTATCGTCCTCTATTACTTCGGTTGTGGGTACACGTAATCCAACCAGCCCCACTTGTCTTCAGTGGTGCCGTTAAATAGGCCAAAGTAAGCTTCTTGCATCACTTTCGTGATTGGCCCACGTTTGCCCTCTCCAACCGTAATTTGGTCTACGCTCCGTACAGGGACGATTTCGGCGGCGGTGCCAGTCATAAAAATTTCGTCAGCAAGATAGAGAGCTTCACGCGCAATGTTCACTTCACGCACTTCGTAACCCATTTCTTTAGCCAGCGTCATGATCGAATCACGCGTGATACCCGGCAAGATGGAGCTGGTGGTTGGTGGCGTGAGCAGCACACCGTTTTTGATGACGAAAATGTTTTCGCCTGCACCTTCAGATAAATAACCATCCACGCTTAAGGCGATACCTTCGGCATAGCCATGACGACGAGCTTCACCACCGACAAGCAGAGACGATAAATAGTTACCACCCGCTTTGGCTGCGGTTGGTATGGTGTTTGGCGCAGCGCGATGCCAGCTAGAAACCATCGCATCCACACCATTTTCTAGCGCTTCATCACCTAAGTAAGCACCCCAAGGGAAGGCGGCAATGATTAACTCCATTTCAGTATTCACTGGTGGGCAAACGCCAAGGCCAACGTTGCCAACAAAGCCAAGTGGGCGAATGTAGGCTGAATCCAGTTTATTGACGCGCAATGTTTCACGTGTCGCTTCCATGATCTCTTCTATCGTATAGGGGATAGGGAAACGGTAAATTTTTGCTGAATCTTTTAGGCGTTGAGCGTGCTCTTTATGACGGAAGACGATTGGACCTTTAGGAGTGTTATAACAACGCACACCTTCAAACACCGAGGTGCCGTAGTGCATTGCGTGTGTCAGTACATGAACGTTTGCATTTGCCCACGGAACCATTTCACCGTTGAACCAAATGTAATCTGCAGTTTTTGTTGCCATTTATTGCCTTCCTTATGCACAAATCTTTTGTTGTAAATTGTTATTCGGTAGTTCGTTATTTTTTATTGGGGTGACATCGACACTGCGAATATCCCATAATTTTTCAATTTGATTGATCAGTGTGCTGATGGGGCGATCACTATCAACAATGATTTCAATACTGGCGACTTTGCTGGCGTGGTTTTGCGTTGCGGCCACTTGTTTTATCACAAATCCACGATGGCGAATCACGCGCAGAACACGCTCTAATAGCACCGGTTTATCATCGGCTTTGATGTCTAATAGGTATCTATCCATTAGGTGTTCTCCAACATATCACTATTTGAGGCGCCCGGTGGTACAAGCGGCCATACGTTTTCTTCTTCATCAATCAAAACGTGAAGCAGATAAGCTGTTTTGCTGGCCAGCATTTCTTTAAGTGCTGGTTCAACTTCTTCTTTTTTGGTGATGGTTTTGCCAGGAATATCGAACGCCTTAGCTAGCATCACGAAATCTGGGTTGTCATCCAAAATCGTTTCACTATGGCGGCCATCAAAGAATAGCGATTGCCATTGGCGCACCATACCTAAACGGTGGTTGTTCAGTAGTACCATCTTGACCGGGATTTGGCGGCGCTTGAGCGTACCAAGTTCTTGAACATTCATCATGAACGAGCCATCCCCAGAAATGAGAATGGATTGATCATCTGGGCGAGCAACGGCAGCGCCCATTGAGGCTGGCAACCCAAAGCCCATAGTGCCAAGGCCAGCTGAGGTGATGAAGTTCTGTGGAGCACGCGGCTGAATGTGTTGCGCGGCCCACATTTGATGTTGGCCAACGTCGGTTGAGACGATGGCTGAATCGGGCATCATGTCGGACAGTTGTTTGAGTAACAATGGTGCAAAAATGAGATCGCCCGGGTGGTCATAGCGCCACTTAAAGCCACTGCGCAAACTTTCACTGTGGTGAACCCACGGTGCGATATCACGCGTCAGTTCCAGTTGTGGAAGAATGAGATTGATGTTACCACGTAGTGACGCATTGGCGATCCGGAGTTTATTAAACTCGGCCGCATCGATATCGATATGAATCACTTTGGCGTGTGGTGCAAAAGTATCCAGTTTTCCCGTTACTCGGTCATCAAAGCGCGCTCCAACCACAATCAACAAATCACACTCTTGAACGACCAAGTTTGCCGCCTTAGTCCCGTGCATACCAAGCATGCCAAGGTAATGCGGATCATGACGCTCAATCGTGCCCAAGCCTTTTAAAGTGCTTACTGATGGCATCGGATTGAGGCGTAAAAACTCGCGTACGGAATCGGTCGCTTTGGCCAGTTGAACGCCACCGCCAACATACAATACAGGACGAGAGCTTTGTGAAAGCAGTTGTTGCGCTGCGTGAAGCTGCTCTTGGCTGGCAACTGGCATGGCTGGCGCAGTGAACGCAGGTAGCTCAGTCACGGGGGTTTTTGCCAGTTGTACATCTTTAGCGATATCCACAATCACCGGGCCGGGGCGACCCGCTTTTGCTACCTCAAAGGCTTCGGCAAGGGTGGGTGCGAGATCGTGGATATCGGTAACGAGGTAGCTGTGTTTGGTGCAAGAGAGTGACATACCAATCACGTCCATCTCTTGAAAAGCATCGGTACCAATGTGCGAGCTTGCGACTTGGCCGGTGATGGCGACAAGGGGGATTGAGTCAAGAAATGCATCGGCAAGACCAGTGACCAAATTGGTCGCTCCGGGTCCTGAGGTGGCCATGCACACCGCGACATCTTGTGTCGAGCGCGCCATGCCAATCGCCGCCATGGCTGCACCTTGTTCGTGGCGACAGAGGATGTGTTCTACACCGCCATCGTATAATGCATCATAGATTGGCATGATAGCGCCGCCGGGATAACCAAAAACGGTTTTGATTCCCTGCTGCTTTAATGCGGCTACAACCAGTTGTGCTCCTGTCATCGTAACCCTCCCAAACTGTGTATGGCACAGTAAACCATGTTGTGTTTGCACTTCATGTGCGCTCCCATTCTTCCTGTCATATCGGGTTGGATAATCACCAACCAGTATGAACTTTTTAGTTTAATAGTTGTAAAAAAACCCCCGGACTTTTCAGTGCGGGGGTCTTTTGAATCTGGTGGTTATTTTGCGCCCACTAGCCCCCGCGCGGAATCAATAATGACCACGATAATCAGGCTTAGCAGTAG
>NZ_CAWNIB010000281.1:0-16851 GCF_963874405.1 Vibrio sp. V08_P9A1T1 | reverse complement strand
ATATAAGTTAAATTATGATGATTTATGAAGAAAAATGACCACTTGCTAGGTGGTCATTGAGGTGGTTAGTACTGAAGAACTTATTCTTCGATAAGGCTATTTTCTAAGCGCATTCAGTTTGGCTTGTGCTAAACCGAAGATGGTATCAACCGGGTAGCTGCCATCTTCTGTTGCTTCGCCTGCGGGTTTGCCAGTAAAGAGCTCAACCGCTTCAGTGACATGTTCAATAGCCCAGATATTGAACTCCCCTTTCTCGACCGCTTTAACAACGTCAGCGCGTAACATCAGATTGTGCATGTTTGAACGAGGAATGATGACACCTTGCTGGCTGGTGCGCCCTTTGATTGCACACACATCAAAGAAACCTTCAATTTTCTCATTCACACCGCCAATCGGCTGCGACTCACCAAATTGGTTCATCGAACCTGTGATCGCAATATCTTGGCGATTAGGCCGTTTAGAAAACGCAGACACAATCGCACAGAATTCGGCCATGCTGGCACTATCACCATCCACACCACCGTATGATTGCTCAAATGTGATGGTCGTGGTGAGTGGTACACGCGCCGTACGGCCAAATACCGAAGAGAGATACGCGGATAAAATCATCACACCTTTAGAGTGGATGCTGCCACCCAGATCGACACTGCGCTCGATATCGATAATGTCACCATCACCATAGGAAGTGGTGGCGGTAATACGGTTTGGCGCACCAAACATATGATCGCTGGTGCTCAATACCGATAGCGCATTCACCTGCCCGACCGCCATGCCTTGCGTTTGGATTAGCGTTGTACCGTTAACATACGACTCCATCACACTGTCTTGCAGGCGGCTCACTCGCATCTCTTGGTTGCTGAGCGCCTCTTCGACATGATTCTGGCGGATCATGTTTGAATTCGCCTGCTTCGCCACATAGTTAGATTCGCGTAACAAATTGGCAATATGCGCCGAATGAAGTGACAGTTTGCCTTGATCGCCCGTTGTACGTGAACTGTGTTCAATGATGCGTGCAATCGCTTTACGGTCGCAATGCAGCATATTGTTGTCGTGCACTATGCTCGAAATAAAACGCGCGTAATGTAGCTCGGTATCGGGCGTACGTTTCATCTCATCTTCAAAATCGGCCGTTACTCGGAACAATTCGCTAAATTCAGGATCGTAATGAGTCAGCAGCTGATAAGTGTGGTAATCACCAAATAGGATAATTTTCACATTTAGCGGGATAGGCTCTGGGTCAAGTGAAACCGTCCCTGTTAGCGTGACCTCTTTTTCCAAAGAGGTAAAACTCATTTGGCGTGAACGCAGCGCGCGCTTTAAACCGTCCCAAACATAGGGCTGTTCAAGCACTTTCACCGCATCCATCAACAGCACACCACCATTGGCTTTATGTAAACTACCCGCTCGAATCAACGAAAAATCGGTAAATACTGTGCCTTTAAAAGTCGCCGTTTCGATATAACCAAATAGAGAGTGGTAGTTCGGGTTCTCTTCTACCACGATCGGTAGCTTGTCTGAAGGCTGGCTGACCAGCACATTGACTTTGTAGCGACGCGGCAGACGCTTATCTAAAGAAGCTGTCGCAACTTCGCCTTGCTCACTGTCTTCATCTAAAAAAATGTCCGCATTATCGACGATGTCTTTTTGTAACTCCGTAAGATACGTTTTGATGTCTGGGTAGCCAGAATAATCTTGCTTAAGCTGCTTAATAAAGTGGGTAATAACGCCAAGCGTTACTTCATCATTGAGCTTTTTGATCTTCTCACTGTAGGAGTCTTCCCATTCTGTCAGTTGACGTACCATATTGCGTAGGCTGATTTCTAGCTCATCAATGGTATGGCTAAAGTGCTCTTGCTCTTTTTTAGACAAGGCGTCAAAGGACTCTTCGGTGTGCATCTCTTCACCGTTCATCGCAACAAATTGATAGTCGCCTTGAGTGGTGATGGTTAAGCTAATGCCTTTATCTTTGGCTTCTTTACTGATGCTATCCAATTCACTTTGCTGTTTTTGTGCCATCTGATTTTTCAGTTTATCGGCACGAGCAAAGTAAATCTCGTTATCAAAAGCTAACGGGATCGCATTGACCAACTTATTCATTAACTTTTCAATGTCTTGCTTGAGTTTAACCCCAATACCCGAAGGTAACTTCAGCACTTTTGGGGTTCGAATATCGCTGAAATTGGCCACATAACACCAATCAAACAACGCATCGACATCATGCTGATGGCGGTTTAAATAGCGCAAAATCATCGTACGTTTGCCCAACCCATTACGGCCAATAGCGTAGATGTTGTAACCCTTCTCTTTGATCGACATTGCAAATTCGACCGCTTTTTGCGCCCGTTCTTGCCCCACAATCTCATCAACTGGGTCTAACTCCTTAGTTGATTTACAAGGGAGTTTTTCTAACTGGGCAACGTGGTAGAGCTGCTCTGCATTCAATCGTTGAATCGCCATCACTCCGCTCCTTAGCTTTTGGATTCTTGTTGTAGTTTGACCTAAGTGTAGAAGCAATTCATTTATATTTTAGCGAGTTACACCTTATTCGCGTTTAACCGAACAAATAATAAACAATCACCACACTTAAAATCGCAAATAACAATTATTTGCATTTGATAATGAATTGCATTTAAATAAGTGAACGCCGTCATTCTGGAGAATTGAGTATGGACTTACAACAGTGCTGGACAAGCTATCTCAAGGCTGAACAACTATTAGCACAGGGGCATTGGCCACAAGCACACTGTTTGTTTGAAGATGTACTGCATCATATGCCAAGTCATATTCAATCAGCGCTAAACTGCGAACATACAAAATCTTGCCAGTTGGTGTGCTTGATCTCTGGGCTATGTGATGCTGCTGTTTCTCAATCTGAAATTTTCAACCACTTGGGCCAGCATAAACAAGCCTTTGATGTCTTAAATCAATCTTATGCTCTGCTGCAGTTTACTGCGATTGAGCCCAATGCCTTGGTTAACCGCCTTGCCAACGTACTCACCAAACAAAGCGATGACTTGCTCAAACATATGGGTGCTTTTTGTTCAGCGCAGCGCAGTGCGACTTGGATGTTGGAGTTCGAACACGTACAAAAAGCGCACCACTATTTCAACCAACTCAAACGTTATAACCAAGTACAGGCTCAAGTTCCGTCGTCAAACTGTCATTGTTCAACTCAATAATCACCATAGAGTTACCATTCCGGATAAGACTGACCACCTAGGATCATTCACAGCCGCTATAAGTAACGTGCTGTGGTCAGGGGATGAGACTTAGGCAGAACCTAACCTCTCACCCTGAAAATGTGTCGAGATGGCATGAGAATTTAATCGATTGCGTTATCAATAGTTGATGTATGTCAAATTGTCGTAGACAATACGCACCCGAGTCTAGGGGCGATCCCTAGACTGCGTTCTGCACTTTTGGAGGAGCGCATTGGTTTTAACTATCGACATTATAGTTAGAGCCTATTTTCTATTTTTGCATGACGCTGCTACCGTTGGCGCATGCTAAATACCTCGTTTTTAAGGGAAAGATGATGGTAATACCTGAAAACAGCAGTATTGTGATTTTTGGTGCTTCAGGCGACTTAACCTATCGCAAGCTTATACCTGCTCTGTATCACTTGTTCGCCAGTGATCAACTGCCGAAATCCTTTGCTATTCTGGGTGTCAGCCGAACCCAATACAGCGATGAGTCATACCGTGAAAAATTAAAGCGCTCTCTTCAGGAAATGGAAAAGACCGTCCCAGATATTCTCGACGCCTTTTGCGAGCACTTGCATTATCAAGCGATCAATACTTCAGATGTTGCAGAATACGCGCAGCTCGCCACGCGTCTTGACTCTTTGGCTGAGCAATACCAATTCACGCAACGCAACACTCTGTTCTATCTCGCGACGCCGCCGAGCCTTTATGGCGTCATCCCGGCCAATCTCGCAGCGCATGGATTAAATAGCGAAGCGCAAGGTTGGAAGCGTTTGATCATCGAAAAACCGTTTGGTTATGACCTCGCATCGGCTCAAAGCCTTGATATCGAAATTCATCGCCATTTCCAAGAACACCAGATCTACCGTATCGACCATTATTTAGGCAAAGAGACGGTACAAAACCTGTTGGTTTTCCGTTTTGCTAACGGGATGTTCGAACCTTTGTGGAACCGCAATTTCATTGACTATGTCGAAATTACAGGCGCAGAATTTTTGGGCGTCGAAGAACGCGGTGGCTATTACGACGGTTCTGGTGCGGTGCGTGATATGTTCCAAAACCATTTACTGCAAGTGTTAGCTATGGTTAGCATGGAACCACCAGCCGCCATTAATGCCGATTCAATTCGTAACGAAGTCAATAAAGTGCTGCAAAGCCTGCAACCGCTCTCTGATGATGACCTACGCCACAACCTCGTACTGGGGCAATATACGGAATCGGAAGTTCGTGGCCAGTTTTTACCCAGTTACCGTGATGAACATGGTGTGGCAGCAGATTCGCGCACTGAAACCTATGTCGGTTTGAAAATGTTTATCAATAACTGGCGCTGGAATGGTGTGCCATTTTATGTGCGTTCAGGTAAACGTTTACCAACGCGCGTCACCGAAGTGGTCATTCACTTTAAGCGTACGCCACACCCTGTTTTTGGACAAAATGCCCCTGAAAACAAGCTCATCATCCGCATTCAGCCCGATGAAGGCATTCAAATGAGCTTTGGTTTGAAGGAGCCGGGTGCGGGCTTTAAAGCCAAAGAAGTCTCTATGAACTTCCATTACACATCACTGGAAGAAACCAAGATGTTGACCGCTTATGAACGGCTCCTTTTGGATGCGCTCAACGGTGATGCAACTTTATTTGCGCGTACCGATGCCGTAGAAGCGTGTTGGAAGTTCGTGCAACCTATTTTGGATTTTAAACAAGACCCTCAATCGCTGTTTGGCTATGCCTGTGGCACGTGGGGACCAAAAGAGTCCGATTTGCTGCTACACAATGATGGCCGCGCGTGGCGCTTCCCGTGTAAAAACTTGACCGATACGGATTACTGCGAATTATGATCAATCATAAAATTTTTCAAACCCCAGAACAGGTGGTTGAAACGCTCGCCAATGAAATGCAACGCTATAGCGAGCAAGGTCAGCCAGTTCATATCTCCCTTTCCGGTGGCAGCACACCCAAAATGCTGTTCAAATTATTGGCCAGTGAACCTTATGCACAGGCGATTGCATGGCAAAACCTGCATTTTTGGTGGGGTGATGAACGCTGTGTTGCTCCTGACGATGCCGAAAGCAACTTTGGTGAAGCCAATACACTGCTGTTTAGCCAAGTGAACATTCCACCTCAAAATATTCACCGTATTCGCGGCGAAGATGATCCACAAACCGAAGCTAAGCGCTTTGCCGATGAGATGGCAAAAGTCATTCCATCCGTCAACGGTACTCCTGTTTTTGATTGGATTTTGCTCGGTGTTGGCGCAGATGGCCATACGGCATCCCTGTTCCCTAATGTGACCGACTACGAGGATGAGAATTTATCTTTAGTGGCAACGCATCCGGAATCAGGCCAACTTCGTGTCTCTAAAACAGCGAAAGTGTTGGAAGCTGCAAAACGCATTAGTTACCTCGTTCTTGGCGCAGGTAAAGCCGAGATCGTACACGAAATTCACACCACGAAAGCCGAGGATCTTCCTTATCCGGCTGCCAAAGTTAAATCAACAACTGGCGAAACAGAGTGGTTTTTAGATTCAGATGCCGCAACAAAGATTGCGTGAAGGAGAGAAATAAATGAAAGGTGATATCGGTGTAATCGGCCTAGCAGTGATGGGCCAAAACCTTATCCTAAATATGAACGACCACGGTTTTAAAGTGGTAGCTCACAACCGTACCGCGGCAAAAGTCGATGAGTTCCTAGCAGGTCCAGCGAAAGACACCAATATTGTTGGTGCTTATTCACTGCAAGAGTTAGTCGACAAACTGGCGACACCTCGCAAAGTGATGCTGATGGTGCGTGCGGGCCAAGTCGTGGATGATTTCATCGACCAACTGGTTCCGTTACTCGATAAAGGCGACATCATTATCGATGGCGGTAACACGAACTTCCCAGACACCAACCGCCGTGTTGCAGCACTGCGTGAAAAAGGTATTCACTTTATCGGTACAGGCGTTTCTGGCGGCGAAGAAGGGGCACGTTTTGGCCCATCTATCATGCCAGGTGGCGCACCTGAAGCTTGGGAAGCCGTGAAGCCAATTTTCCAAGGTATCTCAGCAAAAACCGAAGCTGGTGAGCCTTGCTGTGATTGGGTGGGTAACGACGGCGCGGGCCACTTCGTTAAAATGGTACACAACGGTATCGAATATGGCGATATGCAGCTAATTACCGAAGCTTATCAGTTTATGAAAGACGGCTTGGGTTTAAACCATGATGAAATGCAAAAAGTGTTTGCTGATTGGAACAAGACCGAGCTCGATAGTTACCTAGTGGAAATCACCGCTGATATCTTAGGCTACAAAGACGAAGATGGTGAAGCTCTGGTTGAGAAAATCCTCGATACTGCTGGCCAAAAAGGCACAGGTAAATGGACGGGCATTAACGCACTCGATATGGGTATTCCACTGACGCTCATCACTGAGTCAGTCTTCTCTCGTTGCCTCTCAGCATTGAAAGATCAGCGCGTTGCTGCCGAAGCGCTGTTTGGTAAGAGCAATATGCAGATCGAAGGTGATAAACAAGAGTGGGTTGACGCACTTCGTCAAGCGCTACTTGCGTCTAAGATCATCTCTTACGCACAAGGCTTTATGCTAATGCGCCAAGCGTCTAACGAGAATGGTTGGAATCTTAACTACGGTAACGTGGCATTGATGTGGCGTGGTGGTTGTATCATCCGCTCCGCATTCCTGAGCAACATTCGTGATGCGTTCGAAGCTAACCCAGAAATCGCCTTCTTAGGTTCAGATGCCTACTTCAAGGGCATTTTGGATAACTGCCTAGCGGCTTGGCGTAAAGTAGCGGCCAAATCAATGGAAGTCGGCATTCCAATGCCATGTATGACCTCCGCGCTCACTTT
This sequence comes from Vibrio sp. V08_P9A1T1, assembly GCF_963874405.1. Lineage (NCBI taxonomy): Bacteria > Pseudomonadati > Pseudomonadota > Gammaproteobacteria > Vibrionales > Vibrionaceae > Vibrio > Vibrio sp. V08_P9A1T1. Next base: position 9,807 of record NZ_CAWNIB010000281.1, on the reverse strand, counting down.
CTTAGATGGCTACACCACCGCTCGCTTACCGGCGAATTTACTGCAAGCACAACGTGATTACTTTGGTGCTCACACTTATGAGCGTACTGACCGTCCACGTGGTGAATTCTTCCACACAAACTGGACCGGTACAGGCGGAAATACGGCGTCTACCACTTACGACGTATAAAAAATTCGGCTTACGATGAAAAAAGGACTAGCTAAGCCCCTTCATCTACGCCTATAATTTGACCGTCATGGAGGATGTTAACTAGGTTAACATCCTCTATTTTTTTGTTTCCAAAACTACATGAGATCCAAAGATGACCATCAATAAGTTCTATGTATTTGTCCCACAGGCTGTGGAAGAAGACACTCATAGGGAAAATGAAGTTCAATCTGCTATGGAAGCTCAACGTCAGGCATTAGTGCAACAAGCGCAGAAACAAGGCGCAGTAGCATAATCCATAAGCAGAGTGTGGCAACACGCTCTGCTTATCACTCCTCTCTACCTCACCTATAGGCATATCGTTTGCCAATCATGATTCATGAAATACTCCTTTAAGTGATCAATCAAAGCTCTGACAGCGGGTGATAAATGACGCCGAGAAGGATATAAAGCGTAAATGTCCATTTTCTTCGGTTGCCAATGCGCTAACACCTGCTGTAAGTCCCCCCTTTCTAACGCACCCTTGGCTAGATAAGTCGGCTGTAAAGCAACGCCCATCCCGTGGATAGCCGCATGTAACAAAGTGGTGGCTTCATTCGCAGTTAGCTGGCATGGCACCTCCACCGATTGATGCTTATCATCTTGTTTTAAATGCCAAATATGTCGCTCAAAGTTTTTGTATCCAAGACAACGATGCTGTGAGAGATCGCTTGGTGTGAGTATTGGCTCACAGCGCATGAGATACTCAGGAGAGGCAACCAATACAGAATCACATTGGGCGATAGGGCGCCCGATTAAAGAAGGATCGGGATCGGCTGCAATACGGATCGCTAAATCAATTCGCTCTGCAATCAAATCTGCGGTTTTATCCTGTACATCAATATCAATTTCGATATTTGGATGCGTATTCAAAAAAGGTTTAACGGCCGGGATCAGTTGAGAAAAGCCAAACGACATACTGGTCGCAATCCGGATTTTTCCAGATAACGACTGTTGATCCATCAACTGATGTTCTAATTGCTGCGCTTGCTCGACCCATAATTTTATCGCGTCTAGGCATTGAACTCCTGCTGATGTGAGCGATACTTTTCGTGTGGTTCGGTTCAATAACCGAGCTTGTAACCAAGTTTCCATGGTTTCAACATGCCGAGTCACCATAGGACGAGAAATATCCAGCCGTTCCGCTGTCGCCGTAAAACTTTGGGTAATCGCTATATCTAAAAAGACCTGAGCTGCTGTGAGTTTGTCCATGATTAGTTCTAATTAAGAAACAATGATGTCAATTATTAGCTATATATCCGAACAAGTCTAATTCGTATGATAGCTCCCGAACCGATAACATACTCTTTGGATAAATAATCATGAAAACACTGACTCTACTTACAGCAACCACACTCATCAGCAGCACCGCGTTTGCAGCACAACAACCTTTGACACTTGACGTCTACAATGCAGATGGCAATAGCTTCCATGTCAACTCCACTTTGGTTTATGGCGAAACAGAAGCGATGGTGGTTGACACTGGCTTTACTAAAGCCGACGCACTCCGTATTGCAGCAAAAGTACTCGACTCTGGCAAAAACTTAACCACGATTTTTATTAGCCAAGCTGACCCTGATTACTACTTTGGCGCTGAAGTACTGCATGACATGTTTCCACAAGCGAAAGTGCTGACGACTCCTGGCGTACGTGCAACGATTGCAGAAAAACTCGAAGGTAAACTGGCATTTTGGGCTCCCAAAATGGGGGAAAATGCCCCTGTAAAACCAATACTACCAACGGCTTATAATGGCAAAACCTTAACCATTGATGGGCAAACTATTGAAATTCGCGATGCGGATGGAGAATTAGCGCATCGTCCTTATTTATGGATACCAGCCAATAAAGCGATTTTAGGTAACGTCGCGGTATACGGAAATGTTCATTTATGGATGGCTGATGCACAAAGTGATGCGAGCCGCCAAGCTTGGGCGCAACAACTTGATCAAATGAAAGCACTCAAACCAAACGTAGTGATCCCGGGGCATATGACTTCTGGAACAGCGCTTGATGCTTCTTCAATTGAATTTGCACAACAATATCTTATGGATTTTGCTAAAGCCAAAGCAAACAGCAAAGACAGCGCTCAGTTAATTCAAACCATGCAAAACCTTTACCCTAATGCTGGCCTACCAATGGCTTTAGAAATTGGTGCCAAAGTTCACATGGGTGAGATGAAATGGTAAACGTCCACTATATTTTCGACCCAATGTGTGGCTGGTGTTACGGAGCAACCTCTCTGATTCAGCAGTTGAATGAAATGAGCGGAGTAAAACTGCATCTTCATCCGGGTGGAATGATCGAGCGATCGCCTCTTTCAGATGGTTTTCGCCAACATGTACTGCAAGCTGATCAGCGCATTGCTCAGCAAACAGGAGCCGTATTTGGGGAAGGTTACATCACCAAAATCAAAAGTGGCGAAACCGTGATATTGGACTCATACGTTACTGCTCAAGCCATTATTGCAGCGCAATTACTCGGTGTATCGCCAAGTGTTATGCTCAAAAGCATTCAACAAGCGCACTACCAGCAAGGTTTGCCTGTGGCCGATACTGACACATTGGCACTGTTAGCCCAATCGCTTGACCTAGAGCCAAATCAATGGGAACAAGCGATGGAGCAAGCCAAAGCTCAGTTACCAGAGCAGTTAGAGCAGACGCAAAGCTTAATGGCGCAATATCAGCTTTCTGGTTTTCCCTCGATTGTGTATGAAGCAGAGGGGCAATGGCGAACCGTATCTGTTAGCCATTTCTATAATCGACCGCAGCAATGGGCTGATTTCTGGAAAAATATGACTCAGTAATTAGTGCCTCATCCCTCTCTTTAGAAAAGAGAGGGATTTTTCCATCTACTTGTTCATCATTTTGATGCTTTTACGCACCACTAAAGTCGGCTCTAATTGGACAATTTGCGGTTCGAGCGCTTCGTTTTCTAAACGGGCAAGTAAGGTGTCAACTGCCGCTTTACCTAAACGATATTTGGGTTGATGAATAGTGGTTAGAGCTGGCGACATAAAACGGGCGATGTGAATATCGTCATACCCCATCAGCGAAAGATCTTCAGGAATGCGGATCCCTTTTTCATTAGCTGCATTAATCACCCCCATTGCCATCATGTCATTAGAGACAAAAATCGCACTCGGTAATGGTCCTTTGGCTAACATTTTATTGAACGCTTCGTAGCCACCTTCACATTCAAAATCGGATTCCACAATCCAATTGGGATAAATGTCCAAACCTGCTTCCAAGACAGCGCGCTTATAGCCTTCATAACGCATTTGAGCTTGATGTCGAATCAATGGCCCGGTAATGCAACCGATTTCTTTATGACCGCACTCAATCAAATAGTTCGCCGCAATATAACCACCACGTAAAGAGTTATCTTGTATTTTATCGCTAGGAAAGAGCATTGGGCCCCAATCCATCACCACGACAGGGATATCTGGGTAGCGTTCAAAAACGTCAATCCGCTCGCCTTCTAAGGTGGAGCACATCAAAAGTAAGCCATCAACGCGCTTTTGCAGCAGTGTGTTGATAGAGGCTTGCATCCGCTGGCTATCCCCTTCGGTATTACACAAAATAAGGTTATAACCTTTGTGGTAGCAACTGCGCTCTACCCCTTTGACCACTTCGCCAAAAAAGGGGTTAGTCGAAGTGGTCACTAACATACCAATGGTGCGCGTTCGGTTCATTTTGAGACTGCGAGCCAATGCTGACGGGGCATAGTTCAGATCTTGCGCGGCTTTATTGACACGCTCAGCGATTTCATCGCTCACATAGCGAGATTTATTAATGACATGGCTGACGGTAGACGTGGATACGCCGGCTAATCTTGCAATATCTTTCATTGTCGCCATGTCTGTTTTTCCTATTCTATTGATGCTGAGCGAGAAACGCGTCCACTTCTACTCGGGTGGGTATTGAGGTTTGCGCGCCAAAACGGGTAACAGAAATGGCTGCCGCAGCATGCGCAAATTTAATGGCTGATTCTAAAGGCATATCTTCCAACAAACCCGTTACTAAAGCACCGTTAAACGTATCACCTGCCGCGGTGGTGTCTGTCACATCGACTTTAAAACCAGCAATCAGTTGACCACGCCCATTTTGGCTTAGCCAAACGCCTTTTGCACCTAAGGTGATCAAGACGATTTCAATCCCTTTTTTATGCAGTTCATTGGCCGCTAATTGCGCCGAGTGATCATCATCAACCGTGATCCCCGTTAAGCGCTGCGCTTCCGTTTCGTTTGGTGTGATCACATCGACACATTCTAGCAGAGTATCAGGCAGATCTCGGGCAGGCGCTGGGTTTAAAATCACATTGGTACGATTTTGTTTGGCGATTTGCGCAGCTTTAATAATGCCATCGATTGGCGTCTCTAATTGCATCAATAAATATTTGGCCGCACCAATGGCGGCTAAATCCGGTTCAATGGCATCAGCCGTCAGCTTGTCATTCGCCTCTGCCGAAATACAGATGCTGTTTTCTCCGCTGTCCGAGACTTGGATCATCGCAATGCCCGTCGGACAATTGGGCTGCATTTTAACTCCCGCAATGTTGATACCATCGAGCTTAAAATTCTCACGAATATTGATACCGAATGCGTCGTCACCCACGCAGGCAATAAAACCGATGTCAGCTTTTAATCGCGCGGCCGCTACAGCTTGGTTGGCCCCTTTACCACCGGGAATAACTTGATAATGACGACCATGCAGCGTCTCGCCCGGGCGAGGAAATGAAGGCACTTGCAAAACATGGTCAGCGTTAACACTACCTAATACCACTAACTGATTCATAATTTGTCCTTTGTTCATGAGTGAACATGTTTGAAATAGAGCTGGAGAGGTTTGGCTTTTGTGGCTTCACCTGAAAAAACAAACCTATCGAGCCTGATTACTGGTTATTAATGGCTGAGGGGTTATAGAGAAGAGGTAGCTCTCTACGAGCCAGTAAAGAGCTACCTACAGCAAAGATTATTTGCTGATGATTTTTAGAGGAACCGGAATGTACTCATCCACTTGTTCGCCTTTTAGCATTTTATCGGCCGTTTCAATGCCAAGTGCACCGATCATGTCTGGTTGCTGAGCAACAGTCGCAGCAAGTTGGCCGCGTTCTACCGCCGCGATACCATCGTCGGTACCATCAAAACCGATGATCATCACCTCTTTACCTGATGCTTGAACGGCGCGAAGTGCACCCAATGCCATTTCATCATTTTGGGCAAATACGGCTTGAACATCTGGGTTTGCCGCTAGCAGATTTTCCATTACATTCAAACCTTTAGTACGGTCAAAATCAGCAGGCTGGCTAGCAAGCAGTTCCATTTCACTGCCTTTCACCGCGTTCATGAAACCTTCTCCACGCTCACGAGCGGCCGATGTGCCGGCAATCCCTTCCAGTTGAATGACTTTGGCTTTTGCACCGATTTTTTCGACGATAAAGTGACCGGCCATTTCACCACCGACTACGTTATCAGAAGCGATGTGGCTCACAACATCACCACGGCTTGCACCGCGATCCAGTGTCAACACTGGCACTTTAGCGCGGTTGGCCATACGAATGGCGTTAGAGACGGCATCAGAATCGGTTGGGTTGATCAAAATCGCTTTAACGCCACGAACGGTTAAGTCTTCTACGTTTGATAGCTCTTTGCTTGGATCATTTTGTGAATCCAAGACGATCAGGTTGTAGCCTAGCTCTTTTGCTTTCGCTTCTGCGCCATCTTTCATGGTGACAAAAAATGGGTTGTTCAGAGTGGATAGTACAATCGCCATGGTGTCTTGCGCATGCGCAGCCACAGAGACAGTGGTGGAAAGTAGAGCAGCAGAGATTAAAGTTGCAAGTTTTTTCATCTTTATAGTCCTTTTTGTAGGGGTCGTTTTAAAGCTAATATGGCTCGCTTTAAAACGGAGGTTTTCTATCGTGTTACTTATTTTTGTTATCCACGAGTACCGCGAGCAAAATAACCACGGCTTTCGCAATCATTTGGTAGTAAGAAGAGACATCAAGCAGGTTCAGCGCGTTATTAAGAAAGCCGATGATCAGCGCCCCAATTAACGTGCCCATAATGCGTCCTTTACCACCCATCAAGCTGGTACCACCAAGTACGACGGCAGCGATGGCATCCAGTTCATAACCCATACCAGCAGTCGGTTGCGCAGAAGAGAGGCGAGACGTGACGATGATGCCAGCCAGCGCAGCCAATAGACCACAGATGGCGTACACACCAATTTTCACGCGATCCACATTAATACCTGACAATCGAGTCGCAGACTCATTGCCACCTAGCGCGTAAACATAGCGGCCAAAACGTGTATGGTTAAGTAAGTACCAAACCGCAGCAAAGACCACCACCATCATCCACACCGGAACGGGAATACCCAATGCGTAACCTGTACCAAACCAAGCAAAAGCATCTGCAGTATCGGTAAAACCTGTCGAAATTGGACGCCCATCGGTATAAACCATGGTCACACCACGCAGTAAGGTCATAGTGACTAAGGTGGCAATAAACGCCTGCACTTTACCTTTGGCGATAATGATGCCGCTAATCGCACCCAGTGCCGCGCCAGCAAGTAACGCTGTAGGGACTGCGATAATGACAGGAATCTCAAGACCAATCATGGTTGCAGCAAAAGCGCCGCACAACGCCAGTACCGAGCCAACACTCAAATCGATACCTGCCGTTAGAATAACCAAGGTCATCCCCACCGCGATAATGGCGTTGACTGAGGTTTGGCGCAAAATGTTCAGTATGTTGTCAACCGTGAAGAAATTGGGGTTTAAAAAAGAGACAACGACCACTAAAAAAAGCAAAGCAATCAGTGATTTTTGCTCAATGAGCCACTCTTTACTGATCCATTTTCTGCGGTTAGTTTGGGTTGAATTACTCATGCTGTTACTGCTCATGCTGCTTCCTCATTGATCTTTTTGCCTACCGCACAGGCGAGTAGAATCTCTTGGTTGGCTTGTTTGGCACTGAATTCGCCGCTGATTCGACCTTCATGCATCACCAAAATTCGGTCACTCATCCCTAGCACTTCTGGCATCTCTGACGAAACCAAAATAATACTCATCCCTTCGGCTTTAAATTGGTTAATCAATTGGTAAATCTCTTTTTTGGCTCCCACGTCAACCCCGCGTGTGGGTTCATCCAAAATCAAGACTTTGGGACGTGTCATCAACCCTTTCGCAATCGCTACTTTTTGCTGATTGCCACCGGATAAATTGCCAATGATTTGATCACGAGATGGCGTTTTGATGTTGAATAGGCGAATGAAATCTTCCACTGCGATGACTTCATCACTGTGTTGAATCTGTACGCCTTTGCTAAATTTATTCAACGCACACAGTGACATGTTCTCTTTCACCGACAGGCCAAGAACCAAACCGTCCCCTTTGCGATCTTCTGAAATATACGCGATACCGTTTGCAAGGCCATCTTGTGGGCTGACTGGGTTGATGGTTTTGTTCTCAAGGTTAATCACGCCTCGCTCACTGGGCAGCGCGCCGTAAATCACTTTCATTAATTCAGTGCGCCCTGCGCCCATCAAACCCGAGACACCGAGGATTTCACCTCGTTTGAGCGTAAAATTAATGTCATGCACACCTGAACCCGTGAGGCCTATCACTTCAAGGCAAGTGTCGCCGTGCTTTACCTCAATACGTGGGTACTGCTCTTCTAATTTCCGGCCGACCATCATCTCAATCAGGCCATCTTCATTGGTGTCAGACACTTTGCACTGGCCAATGAATTTGCCATCACGTAACACAGTAATGTCGTCACAAATTTCAAAAATTTCTTTCAACCGATGTGAGATATAAACAATGCCGCAACCTTGTTCACGCAGCTCGTTAATCACATTAAATAACGATTCAGTTTCGGTATCCGTCAGCGCATCCGTCGGCTCATCCATGATGATCACTTTCGACTCAAATGAGAGCGCTTTTGCAATCTCAACCATCTGTTGCTCACCAAGGCTTAAGTCACCCAACAAGGTCTTGGAGCTGTGTTTAACATTTAAGCGAGCCAGTAGTTTGTCGGCTGCTTGGTACATTTCATTCCATAAAATTCGCCCCATCGCACCGGTTATCTCTCTACCCAGAAAAATGTTTTCAGCAATGGTTAATTCCGGAATCAAATTCAACTCTTGGTGAATAATGCTGATGCCCGCTTGTTGTGAATCTCGTGGGCCTTTAAAGGCGGCTGGTTTTCCTTGGTAAGTGATAGAACCCGCATCCAATGAATAGATACCCGTCAACACTTTCATTAAGGTTGATTTACCCGCGCCGTTTTCGCCCATCAACGCCATCACGCGGCCGGGGTAAACATTGAGGCTAGCTTTATCGAGCGCTTTCACGCCGGGGAACGCTTTTTCAATCTCACTGAGCGCTAAAATTGCTTGAGTCATAGTGGATCCTCAATCGCGGCTTAAAATACGACGCCTGCTTGAAAAATAACATTCGCATACGGCGTGCATTCGCCTGTTCTTACCACGGCGCGGCTGCGCATAGTGCGCTCTTTAAAATCTTGATGAGAGAGGTAAGTGACAGCAATCGCTTTCTCGCATAACTCCTCTTCCGCTTTCAGCTCAGCAAGCAGTGCTTTGTGATGCTCAGGGCTTACTTGTGCAAACTCTTCAGCAATGATCACACCTTCAATTTGAGATTCAGAAAGAATCACGCGGACCGTGTCAATAAAACCGGGAATACCGTGAGTTAATGCTAAATCAATACGCTGCACTTCATCGGGAATGGGCAAACCTGCATCACAAATTGTGATTTCGTCGGTATGCCCTAAAGTAGCCACCAAGTAAGAGAGTTCCGAGTTTAATAGGGTACTTTTTTTCATTGTTATACCTTCACGTTAGGCTTTATGTTTCGCTTTTTGACACCTTTCTATCACTCTTGAATCGTTCAAGAAAATCTCATCGAAACGTTTCGATGAATCCTAGCGTAGCAAAAATAATTTGCACGATGCGAAAATAGGTAATGTGATTTTGATCGTTGATTAGTGAGCTGAGGAGTAAAAAAGAGTGAGGACCATCACTGAGTGATTTGTCATTAGATGCCCATTTTTAGCATAGGATTAACACTGAGACCGTGATTTTCGGTATAGTCACTCCGAACAAAAATCGCATCCATTTGGAACTCAAACATGAAAAAAATAGCCTTGGTATTGTTTACTGCATTTTCACTCGCCGCCTGCTCAGAAGTGGGCAGCGAAGCATGGTGTCAAGATATGAAAGAGAAACCAAAAGGCGAATGGAACGCCGGGCAGGCGGTGGATTATGCAAAGCACTGTGTCTTCCAATCACAAATTGGCAGCGACGCATGGTGTGAAGATATGAAAGACAAGCCAAAAGGTGATTGGACAGCGAATGAGGCTGGTTCTTACGCTAAATATTGTGTGCTGTAAGAAGGGAGTCCCCAGAGCTAGGTTGGCTCTGGGAGATTGCAAATAAAAACATGATGTTCTACAAAAATCTATTTAGCGAAATCTTCACATACATCACTAACCATTTTTATTGCTACGTATTCATTAGCATACTTACGTATAATCATCGGAGTTTGAGTATCATAACTGCCCCACTTTGCTTTATCTATAAAACAAATATGTATTC
>NZ_CAWNIB010000280.1:0-16911 GCF_963874405.1 Vibrio sp. V08_P9A1T1 | reverse complement strand
CATTATGTTATGTTGATTTTATTGGGGTGAGCCAGAGGAGTGTTCTGTGGGTGAGTGAATTGATGACTCTTTGACCTATTGAAAAGTTGGAGGGATTAAGGAATGCTTAGCAAAACAATAATAAATTACCTCCTACTTCTCTCCCGTTGCCCCACCAGGATGGTGGGGATTTTTCTCTTTGCCGTTCGCATTTGAATTTAAAGCCTATAAAAAAGCCCCACGATTAGGTAGGGCTCTGTTGGAGTCACGATTTTTAGTGTTCTTCTGAATTAGTGCTGTGCAGAATGGTCTGGATTCTCTTCTAAGTGAGTTGAGTCACACTCATCCATCTCTTCCACTGTTTCTTGCTCGGCTAAATGTGCGAGTGCGGGTGCAAACCACGTATCTAATTTGTTACGCAGCACATCGACGCCTAAGCCTTTCAATGATGAAAAAGCATCGACAGTGACATCGCCGCCAAAAGAGCGTGCCTCTTCACGAATTTTTAACACTTGAGCTTTACGTGCGCCACTTTTTAGCTTGTCCGCTTTAGTCAGTAGTACTAGCACTGGGATGTAGCAATCGACAGCCCAAGAAATCAATTGTTGGTCGAGATCTTTCATCGGATGGCGAATGTCCATTAGCACAACCAGCCCTTTTAAGCTCTTGCGCTTTTGTAGGTATTCACCTAATGATTTTTGCCATTTTTTCTTCAGTTCCAAAGGAACTTGAGCAAAACCATAGCCCGGTAAATCCACAATATGACAACCTTCAGTGACTTTAAATAGGTTGATCAGTTGGGTTCGACCCGGAGTTTTACTGGTTTTAGCCAAGCTCTTCTGATTCGTTAAGCGATTCAACGAACTCGACTTACCTGCATTGGAGCGTCCTGCAAACGCAATTTCGATCCCTTCATCATCAGGTAGATGACGAATGTCAGGCGCACTGGTAATGAAATGCGTGTTTTGATAATGAATTTTTACGCTCACTGTTAACTCCATCTCGACTTTGTGTAGTCGATTGATTACTTTTTTGTGAAATTGTGTAAAATAACCGTGCTCGGCATAAGGTCGCCTATTGTACCATGAGTCGCCACTGAGAGTGAGTAGCAACTGCAAAGTGGTACTGGAAGCTTGATAATTATAAATGGAATGTCATGAAGAAATTAGCGCTAATCTTGAGTCTTTTAGCCAGCTGCTCAGTGTGGGCCCAAGGCAGCATTGAAGCTGGTAAAGCAAAATCCCAAACGTGTGTTGCCTGTCACAGTGCTGATGGCAATAGTCTACTTACAATTTATCCTAAAATTGCTGGTCAGCATGAGAAATACATAGAGAAGCAATTGCATGATCTCAAGCTGGGAATGACAAGCGGTGGCAAACAAGGTCGTTACGATCCCGTAATGAGTGCCATGGCGATGCCTCTTAGCGACGAAGATATAGCTGATCTTGCAGCGTATTTTGCATCACAAACTATTTCAGCGAACTCAACGCCTGAAGACGTTGCAGTGAAAGGAAAAGCACTTTATAGCGCAGGTGATGCAGAGCGTGGTTTAACCGCTTGTATTGCGTGTCATGGTCCACGTGGTAATGGTACTGAGCTTTCAGGTTTCCCTAAAATTTCTGGTCAGCATGCTGACTACATCAAAGCTCAACTGCAAAAATTCCGCGATGACGCTCGTAATAATGATATGAATGCTATGATGCGTGATGTCGCGAAAAAGCTCAGCGACACTGACATCGAAATACTTTCTAAATACGTTGGTGGCCTTCACTAAACCCTACACCGTTCGAGCACTGTTGTTTGAAAACGCCTTAGCACTGAGCTAGGGCGTTTTCTTTTGTGCTGAAGAAAACGTAATTTTTTGCTCAATGATCGGCTTACCTATCGCTTTTTTTATCTTTTTTTGCCTAGCTGGTGAAAAAATACGCGCTGACTCTCCACTCTAATGCCACTTTCTGGTATGTTGCGCATCCCTGTTTGAGGATGTTACATGCACATTTGCCCATTATGTTTTAGTGAACAAATAGTTCCTTATTTTGCCGATAAAGTTCGCCCTTATCTGCAGTGCCAACACTGTGCACTTGTGTTTGTTAGCCCTGAACATCGTCTTGACGAAAAAGCGGAAAAAGCATTTTATGATTTGCATGAAAATAACCCGCAGGATAGGGGTTATCGCCAGTTTTTGTCACGCGTTTGTGCGCCGATGTTGGAGAGGCTTTCTCCGGCATCTAACGGGTTAGATTTTGGTTGTGGGCCGGGGCCAACCTTATCCATTATGTTGGAAGAGGCTGGGCACACAATGTCGTTATACGATATCTTTTTTCATCCAGATGAAAAGGTGTTGCAGGCGACCTATGATTTTATGACTGCCACTGAAGTGATTGAGCATTTACATAAGCCGCACCAAGTTTGGCAGCAATGGTTAAATTTAGTTAAGCCAGGAGGCTGGATTGGGTTAATGACCAAACTAGTCAAAGACGTGGAGGCGTTTGCTGGGTGGCACTACAAAAATGATCTCACACATGTGATCTTTTTTAGTCGTGAAACCTTCCAGTACTTGGCCAAGCGGGATGAGCTTGAACTTGAATTTATTGGTAATGATGTAATTTTACTGAGGAAACCCCAGTAATGAGCCGTAGTAAAAAATCGAGAAAGCCGGGTTCAGCCGGTGAAGGCGACGTGATTGTCACGCGTAATCGCAGTGAGGCAGATGTTGAAGGCCGTTTGCGTAAGCGAGTTAAAAAACAGAAAGGTCTGAAAGCGGGTAGCCGCCATTCCGATGGTTCAGATCAGCAGCAGCGAGAAGCCGCTAAAGCGCGCGATCCACGTTTAGGCAGCAAGAAAAAAATTCCTCTGGTGGTTGAGCCAGCGAAGAAAATGACCAAGCAAGAGCGTCGTTTGTCGGCTGAGCAAGAGCTCGAAATGCTGGAAAATGATGCGCAATTGAACGTGTTGCTCGATCGTATTGATAATGGCGAAAACCTAGGTGCCGGCTTGCAAAAATACGTTGATGAGAAACTCGATCGTATTGAAGCACTGATGAAGCAACTTGGTCTGTATGCTGAAGAGCAAGAAGATGTTTTCGAACCAATCGTGACTGGCGGTAGTGCCAAAAAATCACGTTCAGATGATGATTTATTATCAGATTTTGAAGGCTTCGACCTAAATGATTTAAAAGGATAGAAAGTGCCATGAATGTAACCTTGTTAGCCATTGCTGGTGGAATCATTATTCTCGGCTTAGCGTCTTACGCTGGTTACCTTCTGCTGCAACTGAAAAAGCAAAAGGATTTGCAGCTTCAACATAAAACATTGGCCATTGAAAAACGCAATGCAAATATTTTTGATAGCGTAAATACGCTTTGCATGGCTGGGATTCAAGGCCAATGTGATCTCTCCGAGATCAGCATCCGTGTCTACTGCATTATGGATTATGTTCAAGGCGAACAGAGAATCGACTTTGATAGTTCGTATCCCGCTATTTCCGAACTGTATTCTATAGTGAAGGATATGCCGCGTGGCGAAGAGCGCAGCCAACTCGCTAAACAAGAGCGAATGAAGCATAACTTAGTGCGCCAAAAGGCGGAGGCCCGTTTAATGGATGCGATTGTTGAAGAGTTAAAAGTTCTGCAAAAACGCATTGCCCCTTTGAATAGTCAAATTCCGATTCAAATGATGTAATGGCTCGACTGCCTCTTTCGAGTGAGTGATCGCGTTAGCAGTTTAGAACATTTATACACAAATTTCGTTTTGTCACCCGACGTCCATCATTGTCATGTGGCAAAATAGCCCGTCAAAGTTTCGAACGGAAAGCACAGCATGTCTTCGCAAGTCGTACCCAGCCAACAGATCGTATGGGATCAAGCTGTTTTAGATAAGTATAACTATTCAGGCCCGCGTTATACCTCTTATCCTACAGCACTTGAATTCCATGAAGCATTTACTATTGCCGATTATGATATGGCGTGTGCCCAATACCCTGACAGGCCACTTTCGCTTTATATTCATATCCCGTTTTGTCACAAACTTTGTTACTACTGTGGTTGTAATAAGGTGATTACCCGTCATTCGCATAAAGCCGACGACTATTTGGATGTGCTCGAACATGAGATTCGCCAACGAGCCTCTTTGCTGCATGGCCGTAGAGTCACACAACTGCATTTCGGTGGCGGCACACCAACCTTTTTAACTCAATTGCAAATTAGCCGTTTAATGGCCATTTTGCGTGGTGAGTTCCGCTTTGAAAATGACGCAGAAATCAGTATTGAAGTTGATCCGCGTGAAATTGAGTTAGAGATGCTTGATCACCTGCGCAGCGAAGGATTTAACCGCCTGAGCATCGGCGTACAAGATTTCAACAAAGAAGTGCAAAAGCTGGTGAACCGCGAGCAAGATGAAACCTTTATTTTTGCTATGGCGGAACGAGCTAAACAACTGGGTTTTCGCTCAACCAACCTTGATCTCATATACGGCTTGCCTAAGCAGACTAAAGGCTCTTTTGCTAAAACATTAACGCAAGTGTTGGAGATGAAGCCGGGGCGATTGTCGGTATTTAACTACGCGCACATGCCGCAGCTGTTTGCTGCGCAGCGTAAGATTAAAGATGAAGATCTACCTACGGCGGAAGAAAAACTGGCCATATTACAAGACACGATCGCGACCTTAACGGGTGCTGGTTATCAGTTCATTGGCATGGACCATTTTGCTCTGCCCAATGATGAGTTGGCCGTCGCGCAGCGTGAAGGCATTTTACATCGCAATTTTCAAGGTTATACCACGCAAGGTAACTGCGACTTAGTTGGCTTTGGTGTCTCAGCCATTTCAATGATTGGGGATGCGTATGCGCAGAACCAAAAAGAGCTGAAAAAATACTATGAGCAAGTTAATGAGTTACGTCATGCACTCTGGAAAGGGGTGGCACTGGATAGTGATGACTTACTTCGTCGCGAAGTGATCAAGCAGCTTATCTGCAATTTCAAACTGGATAAAAGCCAAATTGAAGCACAGTTTAACGTGACGTTTAATCACTACTTCAAGCAAGATCTTGAGTTGCTACAAACTTTTATTGATGATGAGTTAGTGGAAGTCGATGAAAAAGAGATCCGCGTTACTTTGCGCGGGCGGTTGTTGATCCGCAACATCTGCATGTGCTTTGATAAATACTTGCGTGTTCGTGCTCGTCAGCAACAATTTTCGCGGGTAATTTAACGCCCTTACCATGAATCAAAAAGCCACTGCTCGTCAGTGGCTTTTTCTTTGAAAAGAGGGATGAGTTATGGTGTCAGGTATTTATTCGCTGCAACATCCCACAATGCTTTGATTAATGGGTTATCAAGCTGTGAGCGTTTGCAGCACACACCGAGCTGAAATGGTTTTACGGGTGCTAATTTAAGGCGCTGGATCTTATCTCTCACCGGGCTATTGTTGATCACTACATCCGGCGCAATGCCGATACCGCAACCGAGCGCGACCATGCTGACAATCGCTTCATGCCCTGAGCTCTGCGCGTAAATATTGGGTTTGATCTTCATTTTTTTAAACCAGGCATTGGCTCTATCTCTTGCCGTTCCCGCTTCAGGAACAATAAAAGGGACAACTGACCAATCGGGTGTGTCATTTTGCAGTTGTTCGATAAAGCTACTGATCCCGAGCGGCGCGATCACCGATAAGGGTATTTCACCAATCGTTTCAAATTCAACGCGAGCTGGTAGCTGTTCGGGCATGGCTGAAATGGCAATATCCGCTTCATCATTCAAAATCTTATCAATCGCTTGAGCAGGATCGCCAGTCAAGAGTTTGAACTCAATATACGGATGGCGAACTCGAAAATCGGACAGTAACTGAGGCAGGTGGCTGTAGCTGGCGGTGACTGAGCAAAACAAGCGAATTTCCCCTTGTAATACGCTGTTTTGGTTTTTCATTTGTACGTTATATTGCTGCCACTCTGTAATGATTTTGAGTGCAACAGGAACCAGTTTACTGCCTGCTGGCGTTAGCTCAACGCTACGATTATCACGCACAAATAAGCTTTGGCTAGTTTCTTCTTCCAGCTTCTGGATCTGCCGGCTGAGCGCGGATGGGCTGATGTGCATCGCGGCGGCGGTCTTACTGAAGTTTTTACTCTCACACAGATGGATAAACATCTGCAGGTTTTTAATGTTCATAAGTTAATCACATCACGTTGCATAAATTGCAATAACTAATTGTGAATATATCACTTTAAGCAACTTGATGTCTGCTTTAGTATCAGTTTATTCGGTTCTAGAAACCGACCTGATGGAAAGAATCTTTAAAGGAGAGCGCTAACATGGCTAACTATTTCAATACCCTAAATCTACGCCAACAACTTGACCAACTTGGTCGTTGCCGCTTTATGGATCGCTCTGAGTTTGAAAGCGAAGCCGAGTACCTCAAAGGTAAGAAAGTGGTGATTGTCGGTTGTGGTGCACAAGGTTTAAACCAAGGTCTAAATTTACGAGACTCTGGCCTTGATGTCTCTTATGCATTGCGTCAAGCAGCGATCGACGAACAGCGTCAGTCCTATAAAAATGCTAAAGAGAACGGTTTTGAAGTGGGTAGCTATGAAACGCTCATCCCTCAAGCAGACTTGGTCATTAACCTAACGCCAGATAAACAGCACAGCAATGTTGTCGAAACCATCATGCCGCTGATGAAAAAAGGTGCAGCATTGGGGTATTCTCACGGCTTCAACGTGGTTGAAGAGGGGATGCAGATCCGTAAAGACATCACGGTTGTGATGGTGGCGCCTAAGTGCCCGGGAACCGAAGTGCGTGAAGAGTATAAGCGTGGTTTCGGCGTGCCGACTTTGCTTGCCGTTCACCCAGAAAATGACCCTCAAGGTGAAGGTTGGGATATCGCAAAAGCTTGGGCGGCCGGAACGGGCGGTCATCGTGCTGGCTGTTTGGAATCCTCTTTCGTTGCCGAAGTAAAATCGGACCTTATGGGCGAGCAAACCATCTTGTGTGGCATGCTACAAGCGGGTTCGATTGTGTGCTATGAGAAGATGGTAGCAGAAGGTATTGACCCAGGTTACGCAGGTAAACTGCTGCAATACGGTTGGGAAACGGTAACCGAAGCGCTGAAATTTGGTGGCATCACTCACATGATGGATCGCCTATCAAACCCAGCAAAAATCAAAGCGTTTGAGCTGTCTGAAGAGCTTAAAGACTTGATGCGCCCACTGTACAACAAACATATGGATGACATTATTTCTGGTCATTTCTCTAGCACTATGATGGCTGACTGGGCCAACGATGATGCTGATTTGCTGGGCTGGCGTGCTGAAACCGGTGAAACTGCGTTTGAAAACTACCCACAGTCTGATGTACAGATCACTGAGCAAGAGTACTTCGACAAAGGTATTTTGATGATTGCCATGGTTCGCGCTGGGGTTGAGCTGGCATTTGAAGCTATGACGGCTTCCGGTATTGTTGAAGAGTCAGCTTACTATGAATCCCTGCATGAGCTGCCACTGATTGCCAACACAGTAGCACGTAAGCGTTTGTATGAAATGAACGTGGTTATTTCTGATACGGCAGAGTATGGTAATTACCTGTTTGCCAATGTCGCAACACCGTTACTGCGCGAAAAGTTCATGCCAAAAGTATCTACTGATGTGATTGGTAAAGGTCTTGGTGAAAGCTCGAATTTCGTTGATAACGCGACCTTGATTGAAGTGAATGAAATTCTTCGCAACCATCCGGTTGAGTACATCGGTGAAGAGTTGCGTGGTTACATGACAGATATGAAACGCATCGCTGTCGGTGGCTAAAGGCTAATTAACCTTCCGGTGGTTAAGAAGGGGCCGAGAGTTCGCCCCTTTTCAATGACGAGAATGATGATGTAAAGCTCCAGACTGACTGGAGAGAATAAATACAAAAGCAAACACAATATAAAACAAAAGGCTTGGTCGCCGTTGACCAAGCCTTTTTTATTGGGAAATTTTCATCTCAACCGGGCAATATTATTTGGCGGTGATTTTCGCTTCTAGCTCGGCCAATTTTTGCTCCATTTCAGTGAGCTTTTGGCGAGTACGCATCAATACTTGAGTCTGTACATCAAATTCTTCACGGCTTACCACGTCCAATTTATTTAATTGGCCTTGGATCACTTGGCGGATTTTTTGATCAACGTCGGCACCCAAATCTTTTACGGGTTGAGGCATTGAATCGTGAATTTGTTTGGCAATTTGCTCAAGTTTTTTAGGGTCAAACATAGCGGCTTACACTCCTGTCAGTTTGTCTCCATTCTAAGCAATTGAGCTGAGAATGTCGTTATTCAAGGTAAGAAAAAGGCCACTGAGGTGGCCTTTTTTGAAGCAGTCTTAATTATATTGTGTTATTTATTTTCAGCGAGTCGGCGTTGTGCTGCTTTGGCCTCGTCAACTCTGGCTAGCTTTTCGAGGTCTTTATCCTCAACAAACACAGGCAGTGGCTTATGTTTTTCGGCTAGATAGCTGTAAATCACAGGCAGTACGAATAGCGTAAATAGTGTACCAATCGCAAGACCTGCCACAATCACAATACCAATACTAAAGCGCTGAGCTGCACCTGCACCCGTTGCGTACATCAACGGGATCAAACCTGCAATCATCGCTGCTGTCGTCATTAGAATTGGGCGAAGACGCACTTTGGCTGCCTCCATCACCGCTTCGATGCGTGACTTGTTATGGTGTAGCTGCTCTTCTTTCGCCACTTCACAAATAAGAATACCGTGCTTGGTGATAAGACCAACCAGTGTAATCAACCCTACTTGCGAGTAGATGTTCATGGTTGCTGCGCCCCAAGCTAGTGCAATTAATGCTCCGCAAATGGCGAGAGGAACAGATACCATGATAACCAATGGATCTTTTAACGACTCAAATTGAATCGCCAGTACCAAGAAGATGATGGCGAGTGCCAAACCAAAGGTCGCGTAGAGTGCGCTTCCCTCAGTCACGTATTGACGCGCTTCACCCATATAATCGTGGTTGTAGCCTGCGGGCAGTTTAGTCGCGGCAACATCCTCAAACCATGTAATCGCATCACCCATTGCAACTCCTGGGCCCGGTACACTTCCGACGGTTGCCGAGTTTAGCTGGTTAAAGTGCGGCAGTGAGCGCGGCTCTGCAATCACATCAATGGTAATTAGGCTCCCTAATGGGATCATTTTTCCGTCAACGGCACGCACAAAGTAGTGATTCATCGATTCAGGGTTGAGGCGATATTTACGTTCAACCTGCGGGATCACTTCATAAGAGCGGCCATTGAGATCGATGCGGTTGACATAGCCATCCGCCATCATGGTCCCTAATGTCGTGCCAATATCCTTCATCGTGATGCCATAAACCCCAGCTTTATCTTTGTCGATATTAATTTTCATCGTCGCAGAATCGTAATTGAGGTCTAAATCGGAGTACACAAACATCGGGCTTGCTTTCACTTCTGTTAGCACTTCAGTGGCAATAGCAAACAAACTTTCAAAGCTATTGGGTGTAGTGATGACAAATTGAATTGGCAATCCAGAGCCTGCACCGGGAAGTTCAGGCATTTGGAAGGCCGTCACGGCCATGCCTGGAATATCTTGCACTAAGGTGCCGACTCGAGTGGCAACCTCAGCTTGGCTTGCCTGGCGTTCACTCCAAGGTACCATTGAGGCAATACCAAACGCTTGGTTGGAGCTTGGAACACCGGTAAAGACTTGAGCAAACTGAACTTCTGGCTGTTCAGACAGAATCGTATTCACGTCATTCATGGTGTTTTGTAAATAGTCCAAGTTCGCATTCGAGGAACCCGTACCAATTAACATGACCACGCCTTTATCTTCAGAAGGGGCAAGCTCACTTGGAATGAATTTGAACAGCATAGGCAGGCTGGCAAACACGATCACCGCAAAGGCAATCACGACAGGACGGCGCTGCATTACTTTCTCGAGTAATTTCGCGTAGCGGTTACTCATTGAATCAAGTAATCCATGCACTTTTTGTTCAAACTTGTTGGGCTCTTCGTGCGCTTTAAGCATTTTAGAACACATCATGGGTGAAAGTGTCAGTGCAACAATACCTGAAACAAATACAGCACCAGCCAGCGTGAGTGCAAACTCTTTAAAGAGTGAGCCTGTTATGCCACCCATCATCGCTATCGGTGCATAAACGGCGCCCAGTGTCAGCGTCATCGCAATTACCGGAACGGCGATTTCACGAGTACCAATAATCGCGGCACGAAATGGTGATTCACCCAGCTTAATGTGGCGGTCAACGTTTTCTAGTACAACGATTGCATCATCCACCACAAGTCCGATAGCCAATACCATCGCTAGCAGTGTCATCAAGTTCCATGAGAAGCCCATTCCCTGCATTACCATAGCAACACCAACTAAGGAGAGTGGAATGGTAACAATCGGGATGATAACGGCACGTAAAGAGCCTAGGAATAGAGTAATGACGACAAGTACGATCAAGGCGGCTTCAGCGATGGTTTTTATGACCTCGTGGATCGATTCATTGATCGCCACCGTGGAGTCATACATCACGTTCATTTCGATGTTACTTGGTAGATTACGCTTTAACTGCGGTAACAGATCCAACACATCTTGAGCAATGTTGATTGGGTTTGCGCTAGGTGCTGCGTTGATGGCTGCTACAACCGCTTCTCGGCCGTTTGCACTTGCGCGGTAAACATCATGGCTTTTTTCTAGCGTGACGTTTGCAATATCACCTAGGCGAATAACATTGCCGTCGCCCGTTTTAACCACCAGGTTTTTCAGCTCATCGACATTTGACACTTGCGTATCGGCACTACCGTTATACAGCACGAATTCGCCAGTGGCTTGTCCTGTTGCTGATTGATAGTTGTTGGCATTCAGCACGTTCATCACATCGCCCGCAGTGAGCTGTAGTCCTGCCATTTTTGCTGGATCAAGCCAAATACGAAGGGCGTATTTCATGCCACCATACAAGTCAATCTTAGAGACGCCGTTGACGGTGAATATTTGAGGGTTAAATACACGCTCAAGATAGTCAGTAATTTGGCTTGAACTAAGTTCATCACTAGTGAAACCAATATACAGCACCGCGGTGGTTGAGCCGGTAGACATAGTTACCGTC
This sequence comes from Vibrio sp. V08_P9A1T1, assembly GCF_963874405.1. Taxonomy (NCBI): domain Bacteria; kingdom Pseudomonadati; phylum Pseudomonadota; class Gammaproteobacteria; order Vibrionales; family Vibrionaceae; genus Vibrio; species Vibrio sp. V08_P9A1T1. The sequence continues at coordinate 5,829 of NZ_CAWNIB010000280.1, read as the reverse complement.
GGATCTTCTGCCTCTTTAGGAAGCTGTGAGCGTACCGAGTTCGTTTTTGCTAACACATCTGAAAGTGCAGCGTTGGGATCGGTATTGAGCTTCATCGTTACGGTAATCGTTGATTTACCCAATACCGAAGAAGAAGTCATATAATCAATGTTGTCGGCTTGTGCGACTGCTTGTTCCAAAGGTTGAGTGATAAAACCTTGGATTAAGTCGGCACTTGCACCGTAATAGCCTGTACTCACTGTAACAACGGTATTCGTCATTTCAGGGTATTCACGAACTTGCATTTTGAAAATAGCTTGAAAACCAAGCAGAGCTATCAAAAAGCTGATCGATACCGCGAGCACTGGACGTTTTATAAAAACATCAGTAAAACGCATGATTCCTCCAATTACAGCATCGGTGTTTCAGCAGGTGGTGTAGTCGCATTACTTTCGACTACCCGAACTTTCGAATGGTTACTTAAGCGCACTTGACCTGAAGTGACCACGATGTCTCCATCTTGTACACCCTCTAAAATATGCGCCACAGCACCTTTGCGTTCACCTACTTTTACAACGCGCTGCTCTACTCGTTTAACGCCATCTTCTTCTTTCAACACGTAAACATTATCACCATACAGGGTGAAGGTAATGGCGGTTTGAGGAAGCGTGACTTGGTTTTCTAATTTCGGCAGGATGATGTTGGCACGAGCAAACATACCGCTGCGTAGTTTACCGTCACTATTTGGAATATCGGCTTGCACTTGGATTAAACCACTTTGAACGCTAACGGCAGGCTCTATCGCAGTAATGGATCCTGTAAACGCTGCATTAGGATAAGCATCGATAAAAATATCCACTTGCTGGCCTAATGAAATACGTGAAATATCCGTTTGTGGAACGGTAAAGCGCAGACGCATTACACTGGTATCTTCCAAGCGAACAATATCGGTGCCTGGCTGTAGGTATTGGCCTAAATACACATTACGGATACCCACCACACCAGCAAAGGGAGCTTTGATTTCACGACGATCAATAGAAGCTTTTAAACTTTCAATATCTGCAGACAAAGAGTAGTAGTTTGCTTCGGCGTCATCATAAGCTTCTTTTGAAATCGACCCTTTAGCGAATAGACCTTTATAGCGTTCGTATTTCGCTTTTGCAGCAGGTAGGCGAGCTTGTGAGCTTTTTAAATTCGCTTTCTCAACCGCAGAATCAAGCAAAACTAAAGGTTGGTCTTCCTCAACTTGTGTCCCTGATTCAAATGAAATCTTATCGATCACGCCGCTGGTTTCAGATGTCAGTGTCACGCCTTGATTGGGTTCAATAAAACCAATCGCTTCAATCACTGGGATCCAATCAACAGGAGTTACATCAGTCACTGTCACTGGAAATTCAGGTTCAGGACGGTTGGCCATGAATTCGGCAATTTTTTGTTGTTTAAACAGATTAAAACCTATCACGCTACCAAACAGTAGGAAGGCGATAAGTAACATAAAGAATGTCCACTTTTTCATTCTAGTCAGAACTCCAAGTTAGTGTTGAGTAATTGCATCCCAACTGGCGTCAATCACGGCACTGAGTGCGCTGTCATCCAGTTGATAACATTCCATCGCTTTTTTACGGGCAAGGGCGACCGTTGTTTCGAAGCTTAAAGCAGACAAAATCTGGTTATCCAACGGCTTGAATAATCCCTGCTCTTTACCTTGATCAAATAGTAAATCCACTTTGGCAAACATTTTTCGCTCAAGTTCCTTAACATTGCAACTGATTGTTGTTGGCAATGATTCATATTGAACTCGGTTGCTGAGTGTTGCACTGCTTGATTGTGCTAATTCCCAGATATTAAGCCACATCATTTTAAAGCGTTCTTTCAAAGGCATCTCATCATCAATATTGGCTTGCACCGCGTCAGCAATATGCTGACAAACGTGTAAGCGAACTGTCACAAGAAGATGATCTTTGTCATCAAAGTAACGGTAAATTGTTCCCGTTGCGACACCGGCTTCTTTGGCTAATTTGTGCATCGATAAGCCTTGAAATCCAGATTCAGCGATCAGCTTTTCAGCAGCCACCAATATCTGCTGGTACTTATCCACGTGAATACAGTTAGACATGCTGACATCCCACAGTGAATGAACGTTCATTCATTATAGACCAAACTATAGCCCCTTATGCAATACACTAGTGTAGTAAAATGACAAAAATCTTATGGTGAATGACGTAGTAATCAGTAAAGCGCGGCATTATCATAGACGGCCCAAATAAAAGTGATACGAGTACCTCATGAAGCTGAATCCAAGACAAGACGAAGCCGTCAAATATGTATCGGGCCCATGTCTAGTATTGGCGGGGGCTGGCTCGGGTAAAACGCGCGTAATTACCAACAAGATCGCTTACTTGGTTCAACAGTGTGATTATAAAGCGCGCAACATTGCTGCCGTTACATTTACTAACAAAGCCGCTCGAGAAATGAAGGCGCGGGTAGCACAAACGCTTGGAAAAGCTGAGTCAAAAGGGCTGCTCGTTTCCACATTTCATACTTTAGGCCTCAATATTATCCGTCGGGAATATAAATTTTTGGGCTTGAAAGCGGGGTTCTCTCTGTTTGACGACCAAGATCAGCTTGCGCTGCTCAAAGAGTTGACAGAGAAACAGCTCGAGGGCGATAAAGATCTGCTGCGCCAATTACTCAGCACCATCTCCAACTGGAAGAACGACATGTTGACGCCAGAGCAAGCGAAAGGTTTTGCTCAAGGTGAACAACAACAGCTGTTCGCTTACTGCTTCGATCTTTATCAAAAGCAAATGAAAGCGTATAACGCGCTCGATTTTGATGATCTTATTTTAATGCCGGTGCTGTTATTGCAAAACAACGCCGAAGTTCGTCAGCGTTGGCAAAACCGCATTCGCTACTTGCTGGTGGATGAATATCAAGATACCAATACCAGTCAATACGAGTTAGTGAAATTGTTGGTTGGAGAACGTGGCCGTTTAACCGTGGTGGGTGATGATGATCAATCCATCTATTCTTGGCGAGGGGCGAAACCGCAAAACCTCGTGTTGCTGGGGCAAGATTACCCAAATCTTAAACTGATTAAGCTTGAGCAGAACTACCGTTCAACCAGCCGTATTTTGAGAGCGGCCAATATTCTGATTGCCAACAACCCACACGTGTATGAGAAAACGCTTTTTTCTGAGATCCCTGAGGGTGAAAAACTCAAAGTTCTGCTAGCGAAAAATGAAGATCATGAAGCGGAGCGGGTCACTGGTGAACTGATTGCGCATAAATTTCTCAATCGCACCGAATATCGTGATTACGCGATATTGTACCGCGGTAATCATCAGTCACGCTTAATTGAAAAATCGCTGCTGCAAAACCGCGTGCCTTATAAGTTATCCGGTGGAACGTCATTTTTTGCCAGAGCCGAAATTAAAGACATCATGGCTTACCTCAAAGTGTTGGTGAATCCTGACGATGACAATGCTTTTTTACGCATTGTGAACACGCCAAAACGAGAAATTGGCCCAGTCACGTTAGAGAAATTGGGTAGTTACGCCAATATGCGTGGCAAAAGCTTGTTTTCGGCCAGTTTTGAACTTGGCTTAGAGCATCATTTGTCTGGAAGAGGGCTCGACAACTTGCGTCAGTTTACGCAATGGTTAGTAGCTATCTCAGATCAAGCTGAACGAGGCAATACCGTTGAAGCGGTGCGATCGTTAGTCCGAGATATTCATTATGAAGATTGGCTGTATGAAACCTCTTCCAGCCCCAAAGCGGCCGAAATGCGTATGAAAAACGTCTCTGATCTCTATTCTTGGATTGTGGCCGACCTTGAAGGTGACAACTATGACCAACAAGAAAAATCGCTCAAAGAAGTTGTACAGCGCTTAACCCTACGCGACATGATGGAGCGAAGTGAAGAAGAGGATGAGAGTGATGCCGTTCAGTTGATGACATTGCATGCATCGAAAGGCCTTGAATTTCCTTACGTTTATTTGATTGGCACTGAAGAGGGTATTCTTCCTCATCAAACCAGTATCGATGAGGACAACGTCGAAGAAGAACGTCGTTTGATGTATGTCGGGATAACTCGCGCGCAGCGAGAACTGACTTTCACTATGTGTAAAGAACGTCGTCAATACGGGGAACTGCTTAAACCCACACAAAGTCGCTTTTTGGATGAATTACCCTTTGACGATGTTGAGTGGGAACAGAGCAAAAAACCAGTAAGTCAAGAAGAGCGCATGGCGAAAGGACAAAGCCATATTGCTAACTTGCGCGCTGCCATGTTTAAGAAATAGTGCTTAAAAAATAATAAAAACAAAGGCTTGGAATTAAAGCCAACCCTTTGTTTTATAGGAATTAATGTATTAAAGACCTGCAATCATATGCTCAATGGCGGCAACGATTTCGTCGTCAGAGCAATCCATACAGGTTCCTTTAGCTGGCATGGCATTAAAGCCTTGCAGTGCATGATTTTTCAATACATCTTTACCTTGGGCGATACGTGGAGCCCACTCTTCGGCATTGCCAATTTTAGGTGCGCCACTGATGCCTGTAGAGTGGCAAGCGATACAGAATGTACCATAAACTTGCGCGCCATCACGAGGGCCTGTCGGCTCTGCCGCAACGGGTTCACTACCCGCTAAGTAAACATCACCTACAGGTTTAATGCGATCAGCAATGGCATCGTATTCAGCTTGGCTGGTTGCCAATGCAACACTAGAAAAGGTTAAAGCAGCGAATAACACGCTTATGATTCGTCGAGACATATCCATTAAACTCACTTTATATTCCAAAGGTAAGTTCATGCTTACCTATTTATACTTAGATTTAGAGTGTGGCTGATTTAAAAGCCATTCAAGCTGTTAAATCAATGTAAATATTGGGTGATTATATCCCGATAAGTTGTTGCAATAAACAACAAGTTGCGATCTTCAAGGGGTGAGTCACATCCTTATTATAGAGGTAATAATGGTTATCTGATGAAAAAGGCGTCAAACGATAAAAAAAGTTGAAAAAGTACTAGACGCCCTAGTGTGAACTCCGTATTATTCCACTCCGCCGATAGGGCATGCGCCCGTAGCTCAGCTGGATAGAGCGTTGGCCTCCGGAGCCAAAGGTCGAAGGTTCGAATCCTTTCGGGCGCGCCATCCGGATGCTTATGTAAATAAGTAGCAAATTGGCAAAACAGTGGTGGCTATAGCTCAGTTGGTAGAGCCCCGGATTGTGATTCCGGTTGTCGCGAGTTCAAGTCTCGTTAGCCACCCCATTATTTGGTAACTTCGGTTTCCTTTCTTGGTGAAAGTCGAGAAAAAAAGATTTACATCGATGAATAGACTAGTTTGATAGTGCATCATGATGTTAGGAATAGCGGAGCAGAGAGTTCTCTCTCGTTTATTCCAAAAAATGAATTTGTATCGGTGAATAGCGCAGCTTGGTAGCGCATCTGGTTTGGGACCAGAGGGTCGGGGGTTCGAATCCCTCTTCACCGACCACTTTTCTTTTCTTCTCATTGGTTAAAAATGAAAAGAAAAATAACGGCAAGCAAGCGGTTATTGCAAAGTTTGATGGTGGCTATAGCTCAGTTGGTAGAGCCCCGGATTGTGATTCCGGTTGTCGCGAGTTCAAGTCTCGTTAGCCACCCCATTATTCGGTAACTTCGGTTTCCGTTCTTGGTGAAAATCGAGAATAAAGAGATATATCGGTGAATAGCGCAGCTTGGTAGCGCATCTGGTTTGGGACCAGAGGGTCGGGGGTTCGAATCCCTCTTCACCGACCACCTTAATAAGCCTCAGTCGAAAGACTGGGGCTTTTTAACATCTGATGTTTGGAGCCTTAATCAAG
>NZ_CAWNIB010000279.1:0-17311 GCF_963874405.1 Vibrio sp. V08_P9A1T1 | reverse complement strand
GGCCCATAGCATACTTTTATTTAATAGATTGCCAAGCTTTTTGCTAGACTTACTAAATGAAAGCGAGCACTTGAACAAAGTTTAGACGACAACGCATCTAAAAGTTGTATAAAATCACCAAGGTACGCTAAGTTGTTACTGCTAAGTTCTATCTAAATATTTTGATTAGTACGAAGAGGAAGGAGTGTAAGGATGCAAATCAGTGTTGATGTACATAATTACATGGAAACACTTGTCGGACGCGTATTGGCTGAAGATAAGTATGTAAATCACTATGATAATGAGCAGCTTGCCGATCTCGCATGCTTATCCCTTGCTCAATTGAGACCGATCTATATTCGATACGACATAGATTTTCTCTCTGCGCTACCTGAAGAAAAATTGGTCATACTTAAAGAGAATGCACAAGTTGCCGTTGAATCGGCGGAAAGCATGATCGTTAATGATCGACGTAGACACAGAGAAGATGATATTCCTATCATTCTAGGCCAATTGCGCTTTGACGATAACTTAGAACTAGAGTGGTTCGAGAAGCCGATTATTGAAACAAACAAGTCTTAAAGGAGCTCTTGTGGGATTTTTTTCTCGTTTATTTAATCAAGGGGCAGGCAATGACTCAAAAATGAAGCTTTTAGATCCCATTGAATATAAAGGTTTTTTAATTTACCAAGATGCAATGTCTGAATCAGGGCAATATCGTGTCGCTGGTAAAATTAGTAAAGATGTTAATGGTGAAATATGTACTCACCGTTTTATCCGCTCCGATGTCGTAGCTAGTAAAAGCGACGCTGATGAGCTTATGCTTAAAAAAGCAAAAATGCTCATCGATCAGATGGGCGAGAAAATCTTTTCCTAACATCGTCCAACTTGATAAAAATCATAATGAATATCCTCATTAGTCGATACCCTTATTCATTGAGTAAAATACATGGCTAATATCCTGTTTTTATAGAGCTTTGTGATAAGTGGTTCGACCTCTGCTTTGTTTGGATGTCGTTGTGTTTTTGTCTTTCACCTATGACAATCACTCATTACTTAACCTTATATGTAATAGCATTTTGTATTTTTATTACAAACTGCTTGCAGTTATGCTGGTGGTTAGATAAAAACAGAATAATCATTGTGCCAATAGTCAAGGAATAACTATGCAAATTGGTGTACCAAAAGAGACCCTTACGGGTGAAACACGGGTTGCAGCTTCACCGAGTTCGGTAGCGCAATTAATCAAACTAGGCTTCGACGTCTCCATTGAAACTCAAGCTGGGGTTTTAGCCAGTTTTGATGATGCGGCTTTTGAGGCGGCTGGTGCCACGATTGTTTCGACACAAGATGTTTGGAATTCAGACATTATCTTGAAGGTCAATGCGCCGATTGTTGATGAAAAACAATCGATTGATGAGGTTGCTTTGATCAAAGAAGGGGCAAGCCTAATCAGTTTTATCTGGCCTGCACAAAACCCAGAATTGATGGAACAGTTATCAAGTAAAAAAATCAACGTGCTGGCGATGGACTCAGTGCCGAGAATATCCAGAGCACAAGCTTTAGACGCTTTGTCATCAATGGCTAACATTGCTGGCTACCGCGCTGTTGTTGAAGCTGCACATGAATTTGGCCGCTTCTTTACAGGGCAAATTACCGCAGCGGGCAAAGTCCCGCCGGCAAAAGTACTGGTTGCTGGAGCTGGCGTTGCTGGCCTCGCTGCTATCGGTGCCGCAGGAAGTTTGGGGGCAATTGTACGAGCTTTTGATGTTCGCCCAGAAGTAAAAGAACAAGTTCAATCAATGGGTGCAGAGTTTTTGGAAGTCGATTTCCAAGAAACGGCTGGTTCAGGCGATGGTTACGCCAAAGAGATGTCTGACGACTTTAATAAAAAGGCCGCTGAACTGTATGCAGCGCAAGCTAAAGATGTCGACATCATTATCACGACGGCTTTGATCCCTGGACGTCCAGCCCCTAAGCTGATCACCAAAGAGATGGTCGACAGTATGAGCGCTGGTAGCGTGATCGTCGATCTTGCAGCTGCAAACGGAGGGAACTGTGAATACACGGTTGCCGATCAGGTGATTACAACCGCCAATGGTGTGAAAGTGGTCGGTTATACTGATATGGTTGGCCGCTTACCAACACAATCCTCTCAATTATATTCAACAAACATCGTTAACTTGCTGAAATTGTTATGCAAGGAAAAAGATGGATCCATCAATATTGACTTTGAAGACGTTGTTTTACGTGGTGTGACGGTCGTGAAAGAAGGCGAAATAACGTGGCCAGCACCACCGATCCAAGTCTCTGCTCAACCGCAAGTCAAGACCGCACCAACTAGACCTGAACCCAAAAAACAAGAACCCGTTTCTGCGACGAAAAAAATTACTGGCTTAGTTGCTGCCGTTGGCGCTTTTGCTTGGATCGCATCGGTTGCACCTGCGGCTTTTTTAAGCCATTTCACCGTTTTTGTTTTAGCGTGTGTTGTGGGTTACTACGTCGTTTGGAATGTTACTCATGCTTTACATACTCCTTTGATGTCCGTTACCAATGCAATTTCCGGCATTATTGTGGTCGGAGCTTTATTGCAGATAGGTCAAGGGAGTGGTGTGGTCACTTTCCTCGCGTTTATCGCTGTTTTAATTGCAAGCATTAACATCTTTGGTGGTTTTACAGTCACCAAACGTATGCTTGAAATGTTCCGTAAAGACTAAGGGAGTAATATATGTCTGCAGGATTAGTACAAGCCGCATATATTATTGCTGCTATCTTCTTCATCATGAGCCTTGCTGGATTATCAAAGCAGGAATCAGCAAGAGCTGGTAACTACTATGGTATAGCGGGTATGGCTATCGCACTCATCGCCACTATTTTTCGTCCAGATGCGCAGGGCTTAGCTTGGGTATTGCTGGCGATGGTAATTGGGGGCGGTATCGGTATTCATTATGCTAAAAAAGTAGAAATGACCGAAATGCCCGAACTTGTGGCTATTCTCCACAGTTTTGTGGGCATGGCTGCGGTATTAGTGGGTTATAACAGCTATATCGATGCGCCAATTGTACTCGATCACGCTGAACACGTGATTCATTTGGTTGAAGTGTTCATTGGGGTATTTATTGGTGCCGTCACCTTTACAGGATCTATCGTCGCCTTTGGTAAACTGCGTGGAATCATTTCGTCGTCGTCGCTCAATCTCCCTCATAAGCATAAGCTCAACCTCGCGGCCATTGTTGTCTCCACATTATTAATGATTTACTTTGTTAATAATGGTGGCAGCATGTTTGCATTGATTATTATGACTCTGATAGCGTTCGCGTTTGGCTACCATTTGGTGGCTTCGATTGGTGGTGCAGACATGCCCGTTGTGGTATCGATGCTTAACTCCTATTCAGGTTGGGCAGCGGCAGCGGCTGGCTTTATGTTAGCGAATGATTTGCTGATCGTAACCGGAGCACTGGTTGGTTCTTCAGGTGCCATTCTTTCTTACATTATGTGTAAAGCGATGAACCGCTCTTTTGTTAGTGTGATTGCCGGGGGCTTTGGTCAAGATGTGGCTATCAGCGCAGACGTTGAATACGGTGAACACCGTGAAATAAACGCTGAAGAAGTAGCCGAAATGCTGAAAAACTCTAAGTCAGTGATCATCACTCCAGGGTATGGCATGGCAGTAGCTCAAGCACAGTATCCTGTTCACGAAATCACGGAGAAGTTACGTGCACAAGGCATTAAAGTTCGCTTTGGTATTCACCCAGTAGCGGGACGTTTGCCTGGCCATATGAACGTACTGCTTGCTGAAGCAAAAGTGCCTTATGACATTGTGTTAGAAATGGACGAAATAAACGATGATTTTACTGAAACGGATACGGTTTTGGTGATCGGTGCAAATGACACAGTAAACCCAGCAGCATTAGAAGATCCGAACAGTCCGATCGCCGGAATGCCAGTGTTGGAAGTATGGAAAGCGCAAAATGTCATTGTATTCAAGCGTTCAATGAATACTGGCTACGCAGGTGTACAAAACCCTCTTTTCTTTAAAGATAATACCTATATGCTTTTTGGTGATGCAAAAGAGAGTGTAGACGCCATCTCAAAAGCGTTATAGCATCTACGATTAGGATAATGAAGAAGCCAGCAAAATGCTGGCTTCTTCTGTTTTTGAGCAATCATTATTGACATGGATATAACACGTGCAATGTATTATTAGTTAATAATGTTATATAGTTTTTAATCTAAACCATTAATGAAAATAAAACTTGTTTAAAGCGATTAAGACCTACTTTTGGGCTATTTTAGTTCTAATACCTATTCAAACCTATGCCGATTCGTTGCCAGAACGCATCGACCTTTTTGCGTCGCTTTTTGATTATAGTACCGCTGATGTAAGTTATGATATCCGTACTTTGCAGGTTGATTATCCAACTCGCTTATTGACTCCCGAATCAATGTTACCGCAAACGGCTGAATACCCTTTAAAAGATCTACAGTTGTTATACAAATTATCTCAAAGCTGTACAGGTAAGTTGCCGCTGAGCCCACTCATAACAGAGCCATTAGTCTTCACGAGAGCTATCTGTAAAGGATCTCAATTACCGTCGAAATGGTTTGCGAGAAGCGCTTTGATTCACCCGGGAGGTGGAACATATGCGGCTCGTTATGTGAAAAAATACCCTGAGAAATTTGTAGAGTTGCAACAATATATGCACATACGAGAGCGCACCAAAGCAAGTGTGGATTCTTTGCTTGGCCGCATCCAAAACATGAATGAAGATACGATCTTAGCACTTATATCAGGTGCAACCATGTTTGTAGAGAACAGCGATCTTTGGCTGAGAAAAGGGGATATGTATTACGTTTTTAACGAAGACGTATGGTTAGACAACGCGAGTAAAGCAGGACTCAGCTATAGCATGGCCTCGGAAAATTCGACCTGTTTTATTCAAAGAGGCAACATTTGTTGGAATGTTGAAGATCATTCCAACGTGTTACGGATAAGTATGGTAATTCTTGTCCTAGCTAACATAATACTTGTATTAGGCTGGTCCCTTTATCGTTGGAATTCAAAACGACAGGAAATGAAAAGTCGTATGTTGGTGCTGCAGATTCTTACTCACGAGCTCAGAACACCCATTGCAAGTCTATCGCTAACCGTTGAAGGATTTAGGCGCGAATTTGAAAGGTTACCATCAACTGTTTACGATGAGTTTAGACGCCTATGCGAAGATTCCAGACGTTTACGGCAACTGGCCGAAGCCAGTAAGGATTATTTACAGTCAGAGAGCAGGCCGCTTGCAACAGACTGGGTACCTTCCGTTGAAGAATGGTTACAATACAAAGTGGAAGAAGAGTTTCGTGAAAGCATAGATCTTGTTATAAACAAAGATATTGCAGCTAAGCTGAATGTTTATTGGCTTGGGACATGCATCGATAACTTAATTAGAAACGCAGTAAAATACGGTGTTGCTCCAGTTACGTTAGAGGTAACAACTAAACAAAATTCAATCACGATCAAAGTTACAGATCAAGGTCTGTTAAATCATCGAGATTGGAGAAATTTACGTAAACCTTTTGTCAGCAAAAGTGGCTTAGGTTTAGGTTTGACTATTGTAGAATCAATGGTAGGTCGGATGGGTGGTAAGATGACACTCGCAGGACCGCCAACCACATTTATATTGGAGATCCCCTGTGAAACAGACATTGCTTCTCGTTGAAGATGATAAAAACCTTGCCGATGGCTTATTAGTAAGCCTTGAACAAGCAGGGTATGACTGTTTACATGCAGAAACTATTGCAGATGTTAAACAGCATTGGGACAGTGCAGACTTAGTCATCCTCGATCGCCAATTACCCGATGGCGATTCTGTTCAGCATTTGCCAGAATGGCGTAAAATAAAAGAGTTGCCAGTAATTCTTTTAACCGCACTTGTTACGGTCAAAGACAAAGTGGCCGGATTGGACGCGGGGGCAAATGATTACTTAACCAAGCCTTTTGCCGAGGCTGAATTATTTGCACGAATTCGAGCCCAGCTTCGTTCACCAGAATCAGAAGGGCAGGATGACACGAAAGTGGTTACACCCAATCTTGTTATTGATAAAGCCACAAGAGAAGTTTTTTTTAAAGAAGATTCAATTACCTTAACGCGTACTGAATTTGACTTACTCTTATTTTTAGCAAGCAATCTCGGGAGAGTGTTTACGCGTGACGAATTGCTTGATCATGTATGGGGTTATAACCACTTTCCAACGACAAGAACCGTAGATACCCACGTGTTGCAATTGCGCCAAAAACTTCCAGGCTTAGAGATTGAAACCTTGCGCGGTGTTGGATACAAGATGAAAGCGTGATGCAGAAATCTCGTTTACTATTGGTAGGCATAGCATTTGTGACTATTCCTACCAAAGCACAAAATGTTGAGTGGTTTGATCAAATCACACCGCTTACCCAAGCGCATCAGAATCTTTTAAATAATAATTTAGAAGCAATGTTTAACTCACTTGTCGAAGTGTGGCAGCTTGAACATAACAAAAACATTCAGAGCCATCTCAATGAATTATTATTACAATCATTAACCGTTGATTGCGGTAAAAGTTTAGACAAAAAACCACTCCCCGAATGGCTTAAATCAATCACCATTAATAGGCAAGAGATCCAGAGCCCAGGAAGAGATGCATTTCATGTTGATATAGAAGTGGACGCTGAAAAACCACTTGCTGATATTAGACTGGCGCAGTGGGTCGATAAAAGTTTATCAACCGATAGTGTATTAACGACCACTTCGAGTGACAGCGTCACTGGAACGGCACATTACTTAAAGCGTTATAATCTCAATAGTAAAATTACAATGGGTTTATACCGTCTTGATATAACAGCCAAAGATCAGCAATCTTGGAGCGCATGGATTGTGCTTGGTGAACCCAAAGCAAAGCAAATTGTACGTTGGGCTTCAAAAGATCAATGGCAAATTGAAAAAAAAGCGCTACTTAATCCATATTGTCCTTTACCTGAACTCAATGTATCGCTGTATGATTATATCGATGGAAAATACTCTGAAATATGGAGTCAACGCTACGAGTCTGAGTATCCTAATGAACTTGAAATCACTAATTTAGCTGCAGACCGTTATGTACTAGCGGTATCAATGACTCAACAACGTTGGCAAGGGCCGATTATCATTGAGCAATCTCAAGTAATCAGTAAAACCTACGATGTTTCAGTAGATGAATAATTAAAGATAATAGACAATGTGCCGTTATAGACACAAAGGAAACGACACGTTTATAACATTATGAAAAATTTCATTAAAATACTCCCACTTGCAGTCGTACTTACACCCTCTTTCAGCTTCGCAGCCAATTATGCAATAGAGGCGCGAGGGGATGCGATGGGTGGTGTAGGGGTTGTATCGGCGAACTTTCTCACTGCTCCATTTTATAACCCTGCACTTGTGGCTATTTATCGTCGTAACGATGACCTAGGTATGATCGTTCCCAGTTTCGGGATTTCTTATAATGATGAAGACCACATGGTCGATGATTTAGACAGCATTTCAAGCTTCATAGAAAAAAAAGATTACACAAATACTGAACAGCTGCAGAAAAGTTTAGATAATTTACAAAATGATAAACTAAAAGCCGAAATTGGCGGTGTTGTCGCCTTTGCCATTCCTAACCAATTTATAGCGGCTAATTTATTCGCCAAAGCCTATACCGAAACGTTTGTCACTCCTGATATTTACAGCGGCGAAAATACTGCGTCATTAACTCCTGAGCTACAAACTGTCGAAAACGCAGAGCTCAGCGCAGTGAACGCTGTTTCCGTTGGGGTAACAGAAGTGGGTTTCTCGCTAGCCAAGTACCAAACATTTTTAGGCCAACATATTGCCTTTGGTGTAACACCTAAACTTCAACGCATCTACACCTATGTATATTCAGCAAGCGTAACCGATTACGATATCAAAGATGCACGAGATAATGGCCAAGGTGAAACCATGTTCAACCTTGATGCCGGCGCATTGTGGTTTTATGGGCCTTTAAGAGTTGGATTTTCCGCAACCAATTTAGTCAAGAGAGACATTCAAACTCAATCTTACACTAAGAGTCTTAAGAGCCAATTCGGTAAAACACGAGACATCAATATTGGCTACGCATACCAAATGAGGCCACTTTATACAGTAGGCGTAGGCATTGTTGCAGACTATGCCACATTAAGCGTGGATTATGATCTTAATGAAGAAGAGCGCTACACGAATTTTAATGACAATACACAGATGATTCGAGTAGGTGGTGAAATCGATATCATGCGTCAGTTAAAATTAAGAGCAGGATATAAGAAGAACTTAGCATACGATAATGTTGATGGAACAATCACAGCAGGGGTAGGGATCTCACCTCTCAATCTCTTCCAACTGGACATTGGAGCTAGCTATACAAACGATAATGCGATGGGAGCTTACATAAATTTCCTTGCTAGTTATTAACTCGATCTCTATAGTCAGGCTCCTAATCAACCGGAGCCTTTTTAAATGTTTGATGATATTCCAACTTTATCTCACCAAGAACAGCAAGAAGCTGTTGAGAAAATTCAACAACTAATGGCTCAAGGTATCAGTACCGCAGAAGCCATAAAAATCGTTGCATCCCAAATTAGAGCAGAAAAATCTGCAGATAAAACGAATTAATTCTCAACCTAACTATTTCCATTGCATAAGAGCGTTCACTCATTAGTGGACGCTTTTTTGTATCGAGAAAACCCCCTGCTAGGCTGGGGGTTCCGTAAAGCTTACGGCTATAAGTCAGTTATAACCCCTTTCAATTTGATAAAAACGTCTTGTGGTCTGGCAACTGTAAGAGTTAATTAAGAATTGAAAGGGGGTCCCAATTGGGACGAAGAAAGCTTAGCGCACACGCGATGGAATTGTAAATATCATGTGGTTTTTGCACCTAAGTACCGAAGGCCGGTGTTCTACCAGACTTCGCCGGGATATCATCCAAATGCTCACCAACGAGCAAGTGGGTAGCGTATATTCTCGATTTTAGGTGCTTTCAGCGATGTTCTGTTTAACAGGTTTTGTAGCGAAACTTGGCCATTGGTCTAAAGTATTTAAGTGAACTTAGCTGATCAGATCGTAGGTTGATAATTTAGTTCCATGATTTAGGAAACAAAGCCATTTTATGTAGGATTTTTCTGGGATTATGAGTCGTCTATTGTCTGCTTTTACTGATGATTATATTGTTAAGTGAATGAAATCTAGTCTAGGAATCTCGGAATGATAACCAATAACATAAGTAATGCTCAACTCAGCGGCATTGAGCAAAACGCTCCTCAAGTGGGTCCCCAAAACGTCGAGGCTTACCTTGCAACGATTAAGAAAGCCCAAAAAGACCTTGAAAAAATCGATCCTGCCATTGCATCAGTCGATGAGCAATCAGCAGATTCTGAAGTACTGGCTATGGTAGCGGCTCATCAAAAACAAGTTGTCCAGTCTATGGTGGGTAGTAATCCTGAGGATGCTATTGCATTGACACTAGCGGCTGGTATCGAAGCATGCAGTGCTCGACTTGAAGCGATACAGCAGCAAGCTATGGGCTTAGGTGTATTTGTAGATTCCATGGAAGCGATGTGGGAAGACATATCAAAAACATCACCATTAACAGGGTATGCGTTAGAAGACGCTTTTCAACTAGTGCTTATGGATGTATTGATCCACATTGACGATTACAATTTAACAGCGGATGAAAAAGATGCCCTTCAACGTTTTATGGAGTGTGGTGGTTCAGGGATGCATGGTTCTCATGAAAACTATGATCAAAATGAATTTGTTGCTGACCTTCCTGGACTTTTTAACAAAATTCATGCCCAGGCACCCAAGGACAGTTTTGCTTATACAATTACTGATTCTATGAAAAATAATTCTGGTTGCCCCGGGGCTTTAGTAACGCAATTTCAGAATAATTGGGGTACTGCTAGTGAATGGTATTCTAACTGGACTAATGGCATAGGCGATGTCTCTCCAATTATGCGTATGGCATTACTCTCTAGTGTGCTGACTGATTCATCTGTGGAAATCTCCAGCGACGAATATAATATGTTTCTTACTGGTAGCCTGTCTGATATTGATACCTTTATGAACGAAAAGTACGGTAAAAATACCATTGAATACATTAACGAGGATCTTGCTATGTGGAACTATTACTTCGATCCTAGTGAGAATCCAGTTATCGGTTTTGGTATGAATTTCCATTCTTCTAGTGGAATGCAGGTAGACTACTTCACTGCATTATCAGAGAATTTACCTTCTCGACCTCTCACCGACGAGGAGCTGAAAGAAGTCAACCGCATCGGTGATCAGGTAAGAATGCTGCAAGAGACTCTCAAATATTGGTTGCAAATTTGCCGAGACGAGCTAGTGGCCATTGCACGTAACATCTAGTTCAGAACGGTCAATTAGGTCGGTCGAAATAAAAATGGGTTGTGGCATCTGAAACACATATACACATTCATGCATTCAAGAGGGACTGCCAACGCGTGGCGGCTTTAGCGCAAGTGTTTACAGTGGGTTTTTGAGTTCGGCGGTGCGTTGTTAAACACCGCTGTAGCTTCAAGTAGGAAGAGAATATAACAATCTAGAGTTACGGATGTGATGAAAATTACCATTTTTCTGTATTCACGCTCTTTTTGAACTGAGTCGCTAAAAACGTTAGCAATACGTTAAAAGCTGTCTATATTTTTCCAGTCTGCTAGAATCGCGTTGTTTATATTTTAGCCTTTAATTTTACACACTTATCGAGGTTTTACATGGAGCTTGGATTAATCATCGTTTTTATCGTGGCTGCAGCGGTCATGGTTAAG
This sequence comes from Vibrio sp. V08_P9A1T1, assembly GCF_963874405.1. Lineage (NCBI taxonomy): Bacteria > Pseudomonadati > Pseudomonadota > Gammaproteobacteria > Vibrionales > Vibrionaceae > Vibrio > Vibrio sp. V08_P9A1T1. Next base: position 6,483 of record NZ_CAWNIB010000279.1, on the reverse strand, counting down.
AAAGAGATGTCAGAAAATAAGAAATAGACTCACTCATTGATAACTTTTCTACCCCTTTTTAAATGAATGTGTCTCAAAGCCAGTATTAAACTGGCTTTGTTATTTCTACGATTTTTGGTTCCAAACCAGTTCCCCTCGTCTATTTTCCATCCCGTCAGAGATACCACAACGATGATAAATAAGGCATACTCGTTATTGCATACTCACTGCAATTTCACCAAAGGATGTCTATTTTGCAAAGTCCAATTACCTTAGAAGCGCTTCATATTTTAGATGCGATTGATAGACGAGGCAGCTTTGCTGCGGCGGCAAATGAGCTAAGCCGTGCACCATCATCGCTGAGTTATCAGATCCAAAAATTGGAACAAGATTTAGATATCACTATTTTTGACCGTTCAGGGCATAAAGCGACGTTTACTGAAGCCGGCTTGCTCATTCTTGAGCGGGGTAGAGCCATTTTATCGGCGACAGAAAAATTGGTGAATGACGCAACCTTGTTAGCGAATGGTTGGGAACTGGATTTGACGGTCGCATTTGACGGTATTATCCCTATTCATAATTTTTTCCCAATGGTTGAAGCGTTAGGTAATGTCAGTAAAACACGAATCCGTCTTCAAGAAGAAATTTTAGCGGGGTGTTGGGAGTCGCTTTCAACCGATCGAGCCGATTTGCTGATTTGCCCACGTATCGATACGTTACCACAAGATGTAAAAGCAGAAACCATAGGAACTATGTCAATGGTTTGGGTAGCGGCCAGCTCGCATTACGTGCACAAACGAAGCGGTGCATTTGATGAAGAAGCAAGGCAAAAGTATCGAGTGATTGCGATTGCCGATACCGCGCGTGACCAGCCTGCAATGAGCGTGAATATTTTGCAAAAACAACCGCGTCTGACGGTAACTAATTTCAGTGCAAAATGTGCCGCGTTAGTGGAAGGGTTAGGTATTGGCACATTACCAAAACAGATAGCAGAACCATTGATCGCCGCAGGTAAACTGAAAGCAATCAGCGGATCTGAAGAAAAATCGATGCAGATCATTATGGCATGGCGGCGTAATAAAATGGGCGAAGCAAAGTCGTGGTGTGTGCAATACCTCAAGAAAAACTGGACGCTAAGTTAAAATTTTGGGCGGATCGCAGTGATCAAACCTGATCGCTACGGCTTTATTCTGGTTTATTTAAGATCAAAACCATATCTGCCGTCCCATCTTCGAAATGCACTTCAATCTCAAAACCTAATTTTTGCGCTAGCGTCAACATGCCTCGGTTGGTTGGCATGGTCATGCCGGAAATTTGTAAGGTTCCTTTCAAGCGACAATAGTCGATGATTTTTTGCAGCAAGATTTTACCTAAACCTTTTCCTTTTAAATCCGAACGGATCAAGATGGCGAACTCAGCATCGCTATTCTCAGGGTTAATGAGTGCTCGTGAAACGCCAATAATACTCTCTTGATCATTGGTATGATCCACTGCGACAAAAGCCATTTCTCGGTCATAGTCAATTTGAGTGAAATTGGCTAAGGCTTCATGGTTAAACTCACCGACATCCGAAAAAAAGCGTTTGTATAAATCTTCCTTTGATACGTTACGGATAAACTCTGCATGTTGCGGCTCATCCTCTGGCAAGATTGGGCGTAAGGTAATGGCCGAGTTGTCCTTCAGGATCACACTTTCTTCAAACTCACTTGGATAGGGGCGGATAGCTAATCTACTTTGTCCGTCGCCTTGGTAATCTTTTAGGACTAAGTTGGCATCCAATATGGTGAATTGATTGCCATTGGCTAAAACCGGGTGAATATCTAATTCATCTATTTGTGGACATTCAATAATCATCTGCGAGATACGAACTAAAAACTCAGATAACCCATCAATATTCATTGGCTCTGGTAGTTTTTGCAGCCGAATTTTCCCGCTGCGTATTGCTCTGACAATCAGATAACGAGCGAGCGTCATATTCAGTGGGGGGAGTGCGGCGGCGGCATCGATTGATTCATCCCATTCTGAACCACCTTGTCCCAGTAAAATGACCGGGCCAAAGGTTGTATCAGTGATCACTTTGATCCTGAGCTCTTCACCGCCAGCGAGCTTTGCCATTGCCTGAACCAATAACCCATGAACATTAGCGGAAGGATACGAGATCTGCGTGCGATCCAATATCGCTTGTGCTGCGCTTGCCACTTCGTGGCGGTTGCGTAGATTGAGCATCACGCCTTGCACATCTGATTTATGCGTAATATCGGGCGAACGCAATTTCACCACGACTGGGTAACCAATTTGCTCGGCAATATGTACCGCTTCACTGGCATCAGAAGCTATCCAAGTTGGTAATACGTTAAAATTAAAACATTTAAATAGCTTGCCTATTTGGTGTGTATCAAGGTGGCGGGTAGGGTGTATATCCAGTTGCTCCGCTATCCATTGCTGCGCGCTGTGTATTTCTGACACGTGAACGGGTTCTGCGGTCGTCGGCGTTTCCATTAGTTGCTTTTGATTTCGACGGTACTCGACTAAGTGCATGAATGCCACTACTGCACTTTCTGGCGTTCGATAGGTTGGAATGCCCGCTTGGGTAAATATTTGTCTAGCCGGGCGCGCGGTAAGTTCACCTGACCAATTGGTTAGGATGTTAAAACGTTTATGGCGAGGGTGCGCTTTAATCGCGTCGACCACCGCTTGAGCGGTTTGCTCAGACTGCGCAATCGCAGATGGGCTGTGCATAATGAGAATGGCATCGGTTTTATCACTATCTAGCAGCACATTTAGTGTATTAACGTAGCGAGTATGATCCGCATCACCCACCATATCGACCGGATTACTGTGAGACCAACTTTTAGGCAGGCACTGATTTAGTTTTTGATAAGTAGACTCTTCAAGATCGGCAAGTTTTCCGCCTCGATCTAACAAGGTATCGACGGCCATAATAGCTGGCCCGCCACCATTGGTAATAATAGCAAGACGTTCACCTCGTAATGGAACGGAGTGAGTGAGTGTCTCAACAGCGGCAAAGAGTTCATGGGTATTATTCACCCGTAACATACCCGTGCGTTGAATTGCGGAGTCATAAATAATGTCGAGTGTATTGTCTCCACCAGTATGTGCTTGCGCCGCTTTACGTCCAGCAAGCGTTCTTCCTCCTTTTAATACTAAGATTCGCCGGTTACGTGACGCGGCACGCGCTGCCGACATAAAACGGCGAGCATCCTTAATCGTATCAACATAAAGCAAAATGGCTTGGGTGTGTCTATCCGTGCTCAGGCAATCAAGCAAGTCAGAGAAATCGATGTCGCTGGCATTACCAAGAGAAATAAATGCTGAAAATCCGATCTCTTTGTCATTTGCCCAATCTAAAATCGTGGTACAAACCGCTGCAGATTGTGAAATAAAGGCAATGTTACCTTTTAAGGCTGTGACAGGAGAAAACGAAGCGTTGAAATTTAACCAAGGTAGGATCAGCCCTAAGCTATTGGGGCCCAAAATGCGCATTCCTGCCGATTTTGCAATGCTAGAACATTGGGCTTGGATTTCGACTCCTTGAGCATCTTCAGTATACATATCAGATGAAAGTACGATGACGGAGCTGATGCCTTTATCTGCCAATTGCTTAAATAAGGTGACGTTGCGTGTTGCGTGCGTGCATAAAATCGCAATATCAGGGACGATAGGCAGAGATGCGATACTTTTGTAGGCTAATACGCCACAGACGGATGGATAATAAGGCGTGACAGGCATAATCGCACCATCGAAGCCTCCTTGAAGTAGGTTCTTCATCACGATATTGCCAGCACGAAGCGAGCGTACTGATGCACCAACAACCGCGATCGATTTTGGTTTCAGGAATGGATTTAAATTGTTCATGTTGATGAACCTTTCACTCACGAATTACCGTTAGCTTAGCGAACAAATGCTATCCTTGTTCACTATATTGGTTTGATTGTGATCATTACGTCGTGAGACAACTGCGACTTTGTGCCATAAATCACAGTACAAGGGTATATAATCACAAAGCGAGCTTGATTCTGAGCGTCGCTATCGGCATGATTTATAGTAATTTCTACTTAAGGCGTTGAACAATTCATGAAAAAAATCACAATTGTCGGTTTATCAGTGCTTCTGGCTGCCTGTGCATCTGATACATACATTACCGATGTCACCTCTGAAAGCCATCGTGAAGAGTACAAAGTTGCTCCGGTTCAGCAACCAGTAGTCGCTCAAGAAGGCATGGCTACTGGAATTTCTGAGAGCAATGTCGAAACGAATGTGGTGAAGATGTCTCCTAACGATACAGAGAAAAAAGTCGTTAAGATGAGCCCTCAAAGCAAAGCCGCAGTAGCGCTCATTCCACCGACAGCTAAACAGACGGCAATGAATCCGCGTTTTGGCTACACCATTCAGGTCGTTGCTGTTGGATCACAGAATAAAGTTGATCAGTTTGCCAGTAAACTGCCCAATTCTGACGGCCAACCTATTTGGGAAAATTATAAAGTAGTGAATGGAACCAAGTGGTACACCGTACTTTATGGTGACTACGCAACTCGTGCCGATGCTGTTGAAGCAATCAAAACACTGCCAACCGAGTTTCAAGCCATGAAACCTTTTGCCAAAAGTATTGATACCATCAAAAATTCGGAATTTCCGACACTCAATAAGTTGAACTGATTCTGGATTTTATCGCGAATAAATGATCAAAGGGGCTTATGCCCCTTTATTGCTTATAACTTAGCCTGTTACAACAGTAAAAAGGTTTTCCTTGGCTAAAACCGTGTAACTTCACACTGAATTGATTATCATGATTTATAGTTTATTCGTCAGCAGCATGGACAGATTTTAATGACTCAAACAACAATCCTATTATTATGTGGTGGCGGTTCGTCAGAACATGAAGTTTCACTTGTGTCAGCCAACTATTTACAAGCACAACTTGAAAAAACAGAAGGTTTTCAAGTTATTCGCGTCGAAATGCGACCCGATGGTTGGTACAGTGAAAAGGGCGATCTGAGTTTCTTAGACACGAATGCTGCAACGTTGAATACCAATGGTGTTGCCGTCAATATCGATTTTGTGGTTCCTTGCATTCATGGTTATCCAGGGGAAACGGGCGACATTCAATCGATGCTCGAGCTGGCTGGCATCCCATATTTAGGTTGTGGTCCAGAAGCCAGTGCTAACAGTTTTAATAAAATTACATCTAAGCTTTGGTACGATGCGCTGGGTATTCCTAATACACCTTATCTTTTTCTTTCAGAAAATAATGCACAAGCGCATCAGCAGTGTAAGCAGGCTCTGGAAAAATGGGGAAGTGTGTTTATTAAAGCGGCGAGACAAGGCTCATCTGTTGGTTGTTACAAAGTCACCGAGGTTTCCCAGCTCAACAGCGCAATCGATGCTGCTTTTAGCTACTCGGAACAAGTTCTGGTTGAAAAAGCAGTGAAACCTAGGGAATTAGAAGTTGCCGCTTATCAGCTTGATGGTGTTTTATATCTTTCTAAGCCGGGTGAGATCATCGCACCAGAAGACGCATTTTATACTTATGAAGAAAAATACAGTGCGACTAGCCATTCGATGACTGAAGTACAAGCTCAGAATTTAACCAGAGATCAATTAGAAATGATAAGTGATTGTGCTGCTAGGGTTTTTACCCACATGAAGCTTAGGCACCTTGCACGTATTGATTTCTTTTTAACCCCAGAGGGAAACATTTATCTTAATGAAGTTAACACCTTCCCAGGCATGACTCCCATTTCAATGTTTCCTAAAATGTTAGAGCATAATGGGCATAGGTTTCATGAATTTCTAGCCAATTGCGTGACAACGTCACTCAACCAAAAGGTTTAATGACCTTAAATTTCATCTGTTCACTTTCTGCAATGTCGAGCTTACCAATGTATTGAGCTGGCATTGCAGGGCTTAACCATCGTCCAAATTGCTGAATATCTTGAGTTTTATAACCTTGTTTAGCCAGTTCTTGGGCCGCACCAACACGGGTTGATTGGCCTGAAAACCTCAATTCAAATATGCCTAAACGTTGCCCTGCATGACGTAAGATACGGAAAATAGATGCATCATTTAAAGATCTATTTGAAATATTGCCATGGCGATCGATTGAACAAAACACAATGTTCGACTCTTTATTGAGTAATTGTAGCCACTTTTTAAGTGCAAGAGAGGCCGATTCAGAAAGATAATAATCGACATTTCCCACGATGATCTTCATTTGCCCATCCACAGTTAAGACTTGTCCTGTACTTAGTTTTTTAAGCTCACTTCGTTTCAAAGCACACTCAAACATCACATAATAGATTGCAAGATCGCGGATATCCTTTTTGTTAGGTGAATGAATAAGTTGTATATCTAGTGCTAATAAATGTTTTTTCGTTAACGGTGTCGCTTGCTTAGCATCATCACCTTTCTCTCCTTTAAGACGAAACAAAGAAAGTTGAGTGAGTCGGTTTTGCGTGGGGTCTTTCATCGAAAGTAGGTGATGGA
>NZ_CAWNIB010000278.1:0-17375 GCF_963874405.1 Vibrio sp. V08_P9A1T1 | reverse complement strand
GATTAAGAATATTGATAAATCAAATGGTTAGTTTATAAAATGAATCAGCCCTCGTATTACGGAGGGCTGATTATTCTTATGCGTTTTTTGGCAAAGATAAACGAAGCAATATATAGCCTACAATCGCGGCAGTGGTTGAGCCCATTAATATACCGAGCCGTGCAAACGTATCAAATTCAGCATTGGTCGGTCCAAAAGCCAATGACGAGATAAAAATCGACATTGTAAAGCCAATACCACATAGCACTGACACGGCAAAAATATGCTTGAAATTGATCCCCTCAGGCAATTTAGCAACACCGAGTTTCACCGCAGCCCAACTGAAGGTAAAAATACCCAATGGCTTACCAATAAATAAGCCAAGAGCCACGCCCAAAGGCAACATTGACGTGAGGCTAGATACGGAGATCCCTTCCAGTGAAATCCCGGCATTGGCAAATGCGAACAATGGCAGAATACCAAAAGCGACATACGGGTGTAGCGCATGCTCAAGATGTTTTAGCGGAGAATATTCGCCTTTATCACCTTTCAGCGGAATAGCAAAACCAATCACTACACCAGCCAAGGTGGCATGAACACCAGATTTAAGTACGGCAAACCATAAAATCGCACCGACAATTAAGTAAAGGCTGATTTTGGTAACATGCTTGTTGTTTAGTATAAAAAGCACACCAGTCATTAAGAAACCGACGGTTAACGCAATGGTAGAAAGATCACCGCTATAAAATAGCGCAATAATGACCACAACCCCTAAGTCATCAATAATCGCAAGCGCCAGCAAGAACACTTTTAAGCTGATCGGAACACGTTTACCCAATAGCGCCATAATACCTAGCGCAAACGCAATATCAGTGGCCGCTGGGATCGCCCAACCTTGAATCGCTTGTACATCACCAGCCGTAAACAGCACGTAAATTAATGCTGGAGCAAGCATACCGCCGACGGCAGCAATGGCTGGGAAAATAGCCGTTTCTTTGGATTTAAGAGCACCTTCCAACAATTCACGTTTGACTTCTAAACCAATCAACAAAAAGAATACGGCCATTAAGCCATCATTGATCCAATGCGACACTGACATTCCAAACACGTAGGAATGTAAAAAAGATTGGTAAACATCATTTAGCGGTGAGTTAGCAATCATCATTGCAATTGCAGCAGCAATAACCAGCAAAATACCACCTGCTGATTCCATCTTGAAAAAGTCGCGAATCACATCACTCATGATATCGTCCTTATAGTTATGCATGTTAATAAACCATTAACAAATGAATATGATAGAGTTTATACAGTAGCTGATAGAAGTAAAAATCGCTTGTTCAGATATTAAGAATCGGAATTTCCGAGTCAAGCATAACAATACAACGTATATTCCTTGGTTTTCACTATTTTCCCATTGTTGATTAGTTTTCATGCATAACAATTTTACAACAAAATAAAAAAGGTTCACAAAAACACAAAAGGCCAAGAACAACTTGACCTTTAGATTCCGCAAATATTTGAACTTAGTTGCTCGTTAGTTGCATGAAACCCGTCACCTTATGACTACCATCGGTGATAATGGGGCCTTCCCAATAAGGGATCAGAAAGGGTGACCACAAATCGCGATTCACCGCTTTCGTCACCAGATGAATATTATATTTAGGGATGTTTACCACCCATTGTAACGGGATGTCACGCTCATTCTCCGACGCGGCAGAAACGACAGGAACTAAATCAATTTCATCAGCAGATAGTGCGATCGTGGTGCCCGAATCTTTCACAATTGCCCCAAACAAATAGGGCTCTTGCTGAAAATAACGATAGCGATTAACCAATAAGGTTGTTTTGCTATCGAGTTTAACGAACAACTTATCCCATCCATGTTTAGCGTTAGGCAGTAGATTATTACCCCACTCCTTGCTCAGCCATGCATTACCTGTGACTTGAATAGGTTGAGAGTTAACACCTAAGTTGAGCACACCTTTGACCTGCAAAAACGGTGCTTGGAGACTATATGAGGCTAAAGAGAGTGAATCATGCTTTTTTTGGTATCCCTGCTGACCAGGTAATACAAATGGCCCGGAAAGGTTATTTTTTAATGAGAGTGAAAACGTGTCCGTCGCTACGTCTAATACTCCAGGAAATGGAGTCGTCCCCGGTGCGCGCCAGTTCCAATTATCAATCCACATTTTAAACGGTTTTAATTCTAAGCCGGCTTGACCAATTCCGCCCCGCGCAATCCGCTGTTCACGCCAGACTTCATTCTTTGAAGAGATCACCACATAAGCAAGATAAAGCTGAGGACTAAGCCATCCATTGGCATCTCGAGCTTCATTAGCGAGACGAAAATAACTCCACTGGATCCCATATTGCTGCCCATGTTCATCACTGACATTCGCAAAGTAATGCCACCACTCATGTTCAAAACCTTGATGAAAATTGAAATCTTGAGGAAGTCGTACCGAGCGATTAGGAAGCGCGAACTCGAACGGGTGCTCTTTCGATATTGATGATGTATCCATTTGCTTAGAAGCTGTTTCAGAAACGGCATATTCTGAAATCGTTTGCTGTGCCTGCCAATACTGGTGCCACGAATAGAGGCTGAACAATACAGCAATCAACAAAGAGCACAAAAGTACGAGGTATCGTTTCATCATTTATAACGCGTCTCTAAATGAGCTAATCGGTGGCCTTCTGACCAAACGAATAACCGGGATTGCACCTGCGCACATCAAGGTCACCATCGCCCATGCTGCCGTTTTCAAATACTCCCCGGGGATCAACTGCAGTTGGATTGTCCAACCAAAGGATTGTTTAATCACGATGTCCACCACAAGACGAGCGAGTGCAAGCCCTAACGGCATTGCAATCACGAGTGCTATCGCCCCAAAAACACACAACTGCAAGCTGCCAATCACCACCAGCTCTTTACCAGAAACACCCAAACAACGCAGTAGCGAAACGTGTCGCTGGCGGGAAACCTCTCCGGCTAACGTAGCAAAGAAAATACCACACACGGCAATCAACAAAGTAATACGCCCGAGCGTATCGGCGATGGCAAAGGTTCGGTCAAACACCCGCATCGCTTGAGTATGGATGTGATTGTTATCAAAAATCCGCTCAGGGCCCAACCTAAATACCGATTCTAGTCGCTTCTTTAATCCTTGGTCATTCACACCTTCGTGCAAAACCACTCCTAGCGCCACATTTCCCGTACTGGCAAACGCAAATAACCAATTTTGGTGTGATAATAAGACCTGGTGGTAAGGGTTACCATAATCGTAATACACCCCCACGACTTGCCACTTTTGGCCCAAAGGCTCAGAAAGGTCAATAAAATCACCAGGCTTAATGCCTAATTTAAGCGCCATGGATTCACTGATCATCAAACTCTTTGAATGGTGTAAATCATACCAATAGTTAGGAACAGCGAGTTTAACCGTCAACGAGTCTAACTCACCATCGGAGATACCCGTGCTGACCACTTGCAATGCACCTTTGTCAGTGGCGAAATCTTTTTCCCAACGCCACCAAACATCATTGACCTCAGGCTGCGCTTTCAACCAACTGCTCATTCTTGATGCTGAACTATTGGTAGGATAGACATAAATATCGGCCGCTAAACGTTGGTTTAACCATTTTTCAGTAGTGTCTCTAAAGCTACCAACCATGGTTTCAATGCCAATATTCGCCGCCATAGCAATCATAAATGCCATAGTTGCGACACCGCGATAGCTCATACTGGCGGCTGCATCGGCAAAGAACCAACGCGCTTTTACCCAAGCGAGTGAGTAGGAAAAACTGTTGAACAGCGTCCAAATAAGATAAGGCGTAAACAGCGCAACACTGAGTAACATCAACGCAATAATTGCAAAACCAGAAAGTTGCGTTTGTGGAACTTGATACACGGCAATCGCCGCGACAGTCAATGCGCAAGCAACAAGGGCTTGCAGGCGAAATTCTGTGCCAGCAAATCGAAGCAAAGAGAGACGAGCCGAAAGACGAATAGGCTGCGATTTTAGCAACCGGACGAGGGGCCAAGCGCACGCCGCAAATGCACCAATCAACGCCATGGCTAAACTGTAACTACTCCACTGCCAATTCCAGCTAATCGATAAACCAACATTAGCATCATACAAGTCACCCAAACTGGCTGAAACCGCTGGAATAAGTTGATTGGCCAATAATAACCCCAATCCGTTACCGCATATCCAGCTAAGCAGGACCATGCCAAACAACTCAATCACCAATGCTTGGGTAAGCTGCCAGCCAGAAACACCCGCTTGCCGTAATAACCCGACTAAAGGTTGGCGCTGGATTAAAGATAAGGACATGGCTTGGTAGAATATAAATAGCCCGACCAAAAATGCCAACATACCCATTGCATTGAGATTGAGATGAAAAGCACGCGTGAGTGATTCCAGCTCAGTGCGAGAACTACGGACTAGCGTCAAACCATTAGGTAAATTATCTTTTAGTCTTTTCAGTTTCTCTGGCGGCATATCACCACAAGCAATAACAGATAAGCCCGAACTTTTCTTGAGCATTCGCACCAAGGATAGATCCGCAATAACGCGTGTGCCGTTGATGAGATCTTGTTGATCGATCTGAATAGGACCTAACTTTGATTCATCATCAAGCACGATAAAATCACCCGTTTGCCAACCTTGGAGACGAGCGAGATCAACACTCACCAAAATAGGATACGGCGGATTCATCAATGATAATGTCGAAAATTCCGATAAAGGAAGGCCGCTATTGGTTGGCAACATCGCGACGGGATCAAGCCCAATCAGCGAAATATCCGTGCCATTTTTTGTCGTCAAACGATGGTTTTCAAAAGGAGCGCACTGAGAAAATCCATCACGGCGCAACTGAATATAGAAACCTTGGGGGATTTTATTGGCAATATGCTTGGAACGAATACGATAAGGTAATGGATTAGAAAACAGCTTTTCGCCATGTTCATAACTTTGACGAGCATGCTGGTTGATGGCCGTCACTCCCACCAACAATGAAACGCCAAGCGTTAAACCCAGCCATACTAGGATGATTTGTAAAGGATAACGCCGATAATGACCAAGTAGCGCCTTAACTACGGGCCATAACATGCAACAACCCTCCTTGTAAACGTACGCGACCATCCATATGCTGCGCGACTTTTTCACTGTGCGTCACCAATAATAACGTGCAATCCAACTGGCGAGTTAAGGTCGTCAATAAACGCATCACCGCCTCGGCATTACGCTCATCAAGACTACCGGTTGGTTCATCTGCTAATAAAATCTTAGGCTCCATGTACAAGGAGCGCGCGATCGCAGCACGCTGCTGCTGCCCACCAGAAACCTCTTCAGGGTATCGGCCTAGCAACGGCATTAAATCAAGCGAAGAAAGAATTTGACGCAGTAAACCTTGGTCTTCCGGCATTCCTTTCAACTGACGACAAAAGCGAATATTATCCGCGAGATTGAGGGTGGGAAGAAGATTAAACTGCTGAAATATATGACCAATGTTATTTCGGCGATAAGCGGTACGCTTATTTTCTGACGTGTCATGCATGGCAAAACTTGGAAACCAAATTTCGCCAGAATCGACAATATCTAATCCGGCAATAAGGTTGAGTAATGTACTCTTACCCGAACCACTTTCACCCATCAATGCGATTTGGTCGCCTCGGTTTAATGTTAACTCTGCCCCCTGTAGCACGGGATGAAATTCATCGCCATCTAGATAGCCTTTACACAGGTTGGTCAGCTGTAACATCAAATCGCTCGCAATCGACTAAAATTGGATTGTGAATCTACACTAATTCTCCTGCAGTAGAAAGCATTTTGGATACCGGATCACATTATGTGCATCAAATTGCACCACCTAACTGCGTTGTGTCTAATTTTCAATCAAATTTCGCATCCACTTCTTGCTTTTCATTCGATAAAGAGAACCGCCCCATTTAATCAACTCTTCAACGAGAAACAATAAATAGATGGCTTCAGGCTTAGCCCCAAGCACAATCGCACAAAATGCGGCTAACGGAATACCGATCAGCCACTGCGCGACTAAATCTTGGCAAAGACAAAACTTTACGTCACCGCCAGCTCGCAACACGCCAACAATCACCGTCATTGGAATGGAACGTAAAATGATGCCAAGGCTCAGTATCACGATAAACTCTTCAGATAAAGCACGGGTTTCATCCGTCAAGGCGGAGAAAGAGTTCAGGATAGGGATCTGCACCACATACAAAGCGGCAGCAACGATCACGCCCACAAGAAGGCTGATGATAGTTAAGCCCAAGGCTTGATAATAAACGGCATCGTACTGCTTAGCGCCAAGTTGGTTACCGACTAAAACCGCAGCCGCATTCGACATCCCAATAAGTAAACTCAATGAAATTGATTCTACTGGCGTCATCACCGATAACGCAGCTAAGCCTTGCACACCACTCTGCCCCATGATGGCATGATAGACAAATAAACCGCCTGCCCATGCTAGGAAATTAAAGGTAGTTGGCAACGAAAGCTTCAAAAAACGAGAAATGGTAGGCCATTCAATGATGGCTCGGATATCGTCAATTCCAAACGCTAACAGATGTTTCTTGGCATAGAGGTAACCGTATAAACACGCGACTTCAATAAAACCACTGAGCACGGTAGCAATCGCCGCACCTTCGATTCCCATCGCGGGAAAACCCAATTTGCCGAAAATCAGCACCCAGTTTAAAAACACGTTTGAAACAATACCAATACCGCTAAAAAACGTGCTGAGCCCCGGTTTATGCATCGCTCGCAGCCCTACCGCCATACTACTGACGCAAGCTACAGCAAACATACTGAGTGAGGTAATAATCAAATATTGGCTACCTAGCGCATTAACGGTCTCGGAATCCGTGGTTAGTGCCATGATTTGACTTGGAAACAGTAAAAATAGTGCCACCGTCATTACAGCAAATAGGTTAGCGACTAACCACGTAAGTGCCGTACTTTCTCGCACGCCCTGTTTGTTTCCTGCGCCCCAATACTGAGCTGTTAACAGTGCGCCTCCGGTTGTCACGCCCACTAGCATGATGGTGGTGACAAAAGTTGCTCTAGCGGCAACGCCTACCGCAGCAATTTCAGCCTCACCTAATTGCCCTAGCATCAAAACATCCACTAGACCACGGCTAGAAAACATAATACTTTGCAAGGTGATCGGCAGAGCGATAGCCATTAAGCGACGGAAAAAATCGCCTCTTGTATGTAGCATGATTTGCGAAAAAACAGACAACCGATCACCTCAAATTCAACACATTGATAGCACAGAAAAAATGAAGTCGCTATTATACGTCTGTGAGCATAATCTAACCATCTTATTTGAAGGGACCGTCATGAAAAAAGTGTTAGTACTCGGCGCATCAGGCTATGTCGGCTCACAACTGTTACCTTTGCTATTAGCGCAAGGTTTTCAAGTAACGGCCGCAGCTAGGCACATTGACTATTTAACCTCACGTGCCATATCTCATCCCAACCTTACCTTGCGTTATTTAGACCTTACCGATAAAGAGGCGACACTTGCGCTTATCCCACAATTTGAACTGGTTTATTTTTTAGTGCACGGTATGGCGCAAGGACATGATTTCGTCGACTATGAATTGTCGTTAGCGGAAAACGTTAAACAAGCCCTTGAGGTTAGCCAGGTCAAACACCTGATCTACTTAAGTGCGATTCAGCCACAAACCGGAAACTCAGAGCACCTCAAAGCACGGAAAATGACCGGCGATCTACTTAGGAAAAGTCCTGTACCAGTGACCGAATTAAGAGCCGGTGTCATTCTTGGACCGGGATCAGCCGCATTTGAAATCATGCGTGATTTTGTTTACAACTTACCGATGCTCATCACTCCCAAATGGGTTGATTCCAAAGCAAATCCGATAGCGCTGGAAAACCTCAATCATTATCTACTTGAATTAGCCAATGAGCAGCCCGTTGCACACCAATTATTTGAAGTCGGTGGGCCTGACACCCTCTCCTACCGCGAACAATTTGCCATTATTTGTCAGGCAACGCAGAAACCATTTCGGTTATGGTCTACCCCACTATTAACCCCCAAAATGGCTTCTTACTGGCTAGGTCTTATCACCTCCGTCCCCTCTAATATTGGCAGAGCACTACTTGCCGGTTTAGATCATGATTACATTGCCGACTCACAAGCCATTGAAGCACGCTATCCCCAAAAACTGACCCCCTATCGTGACGTTGTCACCAAAATAATCGAGCATGAAGGGGAATTTACACGCTCGCAGGTGTGGGGATTTGATCCAAGTGCCCTACAGCGTTGGCAACCCGGTTTTGGCTACTATCCTAAACAGGCAGGAGCAACGATTCAGACCTGCGCTTCTGCTGAGGCTTTATGGGATGTTATCCGAACCATAGGCAGCCGCCAAGAAGGCTATTTTTTTGCCAATGCACTATGGCGTACACGCGAATGGCTCGATCTTTTATTCGGTGGTGGCAAACCTGTGCGCCGCTCCCCTTGTGGCCCGGAACTGCAAGTTGGCGATTTTATTGATTCGTGGAAAGTGATCCGCTGCCAACCTCAACAGTTTTTGTCTCTTCTTTTTGGGATGAAAGGCCCAGGATTAGGGCGATTGGAATTTACCATTAAAGATCTAGGCGAAACGCGAGAACTCAATGTGACCGCATGGTGGCACCCCAAAGGATTCTTAGGGTTACTTTACTGGTTCGCGATGATGCCTGCCCACCTTTTTATTTTTAATGGCATGGTCAAAGCCATCGTCAAAAAGGCACAAAAAAAGAGCTAGCGAAATCGCTAGCTCTGCAACTTATTGGGTTTCAATTTCATACTAATCAATAGGAAAGCCTAATGGAATTTCAGCCAATTGCACGCCATGGTTGCTTGGGTATATCAAATACTCACCATGATATTTCACATTCGACTTATAATCGGTACGTTTGTGCACCATAAAGCCAGCACTGCTGGCCTTTTCGACGAAATCAGCATGATGGCCCCGCACAAACCAGTTCATCGGCTTCACGAGCAGTTCACCATCAAAGCATGATTCACACTGATTTGCGCACAAAGCCAATGAGTTTTGCCCATCGGTAAAAAGCTGTAATTTGCCTTCATTCACCAATGGATCACATGTTGTCACTTCCCAGTGAGCCGCTTCCATGAATTCCAAAAACGCGTCAATTTTCTTATCGGTAATGATGTTATCCGCGTCTTGCGCAAAAAACTTACCGTAAAATGCTGAGATGCGTTTGAAGATAAACAGTAATTCAGATTGGTTGCCTTTCGAACGTCCAGCTTTCTGCCAACGATTTAAATCATCCACCACACAGCGATGAAATCGTTGTGCTTTCAATGCCTTACTCACCCAATGCACCAAAAAGTGATTATTAGCTAAAGGCGCATTCACCAGCTTATTCGCCTGGTGTTCTGCTGTTAACTCTTGCAGCGCTGTATTCACTACACGTTGAATTTCGAGGTAATACTCTGACATTACGCCTTTCTTCCTAATGTCCAATAAAAAAGAGATGAAAGTACCGAGCACGCCGTCATGACCACAATCATCGGCCACTCAACATCACTAGGCATCATCGCGACAATCGCCGCAACCACTGAGCCTGTGCCAAAACGCAACGTTCCAGCCAGTGAAGAAGCGGTGCCCGCCATTTTCGGATAACCACTTAACAATAATCCCATTGAATTACTGCCTATCGTTGACAATGTACCAATAAAAAGCACCACAAAAGGCACAATGCCCCATAAACCAAGGTTGAGTAACCACGCGATAAATAGCCCGATACCTGCGCACAACTGAATCAACAAACCAAAGCGTAGCATGGCGTGGGAACCAACTCGTTTCACCATTCGACCATTTAAACTGGTCATGATAATCATCGCGACGATATTGAGGCCAAACAGGTAACCAAATTGATCAGGATCGACTCCATAAATATCAATATAGACAAAAGAGCCTGCGGTCAAAAAGGCAAACATACCAGCAAAAGAGAAAGCACCAGAAAAAACAAGCCCCATCGCGACTGGGTTACGGCTTAACTGCACATAGTTGCGAATGGTATTTCGAAAGCGTAGTGGTTGACGATTTTCTGCACTGAGCGTTTCTGGAATTTTCCAAACCACGAGAGCAATCACCACCGCGGCAAAAATAGCCAACACCCAAAATATCGAACGCCAACCAAACCAAATGGCCAAGTGTCCGCCAATCATCGGCGCAGCTAACGGAGCAACGGTCATCACTAAGGTGACAAAAGACATGGCGCGAGCAAAATCTTCGCGATCAAACATATCACGCACCACCGCTTGAATAACCACAGCCGCCGCTGCTCCAGCAAAACCTTGCGCAGCGCGAACATACGTTAACGCTTCAATACCTTGCGTAGTCGCACTCACAGTGGCAGCAATACCAAACAGTAATACGCCGATCAGCAGCACTGGGCGACGGCCATAACTGTCGGCTAGAGGACCATGCAATAGTTGGCCTATCGCAAAACCAGCGGTATAAGCGGTCAGCGTCATTTGTACCGCTCCAGCACTCACACCGAGATCTTTAGCAATCGCTGGCATGGCTGGCAGATACATATCAATCGCCAGCGGCGTTAATGCGCCAATCGCGCCTAATACTAAGAAGAGTAAAAAACTAATGTGCGGCGTATTATTCGCTGTAACAGGTTGAGATGAAGTCATAGTTCTCCAGATAAATAAGGAATGAAGTTGCAGTAAAGCTAGGCCGTTCAAGCCCCAATAGAAGCCACTTCTTGGTCAGTCAAATAACGGTATTCACCGGGCTCTAGTGCCTCATCTAGCACAATATGACCAATGCGCTCACGGTGAAGGCCAACCACTTTATTGCCTAAAGCAGCAAACATGCGTTTAACTTGATGGTATTTGCCTTCATGAATGGTCAGTAAACATTCATTCTCACCGACGACTTCCAATTGCGCAGGCAAGGTTGGCTCACGCTCATTACGCAGTTCAATACCCGTTAAGAATTGTTCGACATAATTCGCTTCAATAGGGTCTGCAAGCCAGACACGGTAGGTTTTGTCGCATTTGTGTTTTGGCGAGGTAATGCGATGAGACCATTGACCGTCATCGGTGATCAGAACCAAACCTGTGGTATCGACATCCAAACGTCCTGCAAAATGCAAGTCTTGAACATTCACTTCATCGAGCAAAATAAATGCCGTATGATTGAAGCCGTCTTCATGTGAGCAAACGTAGCCAGCGGGTTTGTGTAACATGATATAGCGCGGGCCATGCAAGATTAACTCACGGCCTTGCCACTCCACCTCACACTCCTGCGTCACCTGCAATGAACCACTTTTCTGCGTCTTACCATTTACTGTGACATCACCACTTTTGATGATCTTGGTGGCTTCTTTACGTGTCGCACCTAACGCATCACACAAAAATTTATCTAACCGCATGATTACCTCATCTAAATCAAGTCAGGTATTATACGCAGCTAAAATGAAATAGTTGATCTATTTCACTGTTTTTATCCAGCGTTCAACAAGAGACAACGCGAGTTATGTACACACTTCGTCCTTATCAATCGGACTCGGTCAAAGCCGTGATCCACTATTTTCGTCATCACACTACGCCCGCCGTAATTGTACTACCGACGGGGGCAGGAAAAAGTTTGGTTATTGCTGAGCTGGCAAGGCTTGCCAAAGGACGAGTCTTAGTACTAGCGCACGTGAAAGAACTGGTAGAGCAAAACCATGCCAAATATGAGGGCTACGGTTTGCAAGGCGCGGTATTTGCGGCAGGTTTAGGACGAAAAGAGACCGATCAACAGGTCGTCTTCGCTTCGGTACAATCCGTGGTGCGCAATTTAGATGCCTTTAAAAATCAATTTTCATTACTGGTGATTGATGAATGCCACCGCGTACCGGATGAGAAAAGTAGTAGCTATCAAAAGGTGATCACCCATTTAAGCGAGCTCAACCCAGGGATTAAAGTGTTGGGGTTAACCGCTACGCCTTATCGTTTAGGCATGGGCTGGATTTATCAATACCATACTCGCGGCCAAGTGCGCAGTGAGGAGCCTCGCTTCTTCCGTGACTGTATTTTTGAGCTACCGATCCGTTATCTGCTTGATGAAGCTTTTTTAACGCCAGCGCGAATGGTTGATGCCCCCGTGCTCAGTTACGATTTTTCGCAGCTAAAACCCGCCAATACCGGGCGCTACAAAGAAGCCGAACTCGACATGGTGATTGAACAATCGAAACGTGCCACACCACAGATTGTTCAACAAATCATCCAACTAGCACAGCAAAAACAGGGAGTAATGATCTTTGCGGCCACCGTTCGCCACGCCCAAGAAATTGTGCAATTACTGCCCAATAACGAAACTGCCATCGTCATTGGTGACACGCCGACCCCTGAGCGCGACACCATCATCAAGCAGTTTAAACAGCGCCAAATCAAATTCTTAGTTAACGTGTCAGTATTAACCACAGGTTTTGATGCTCCGCATGTTGACCTGATTGCGATTTTACGCCCCACCGAGTCCATCAGTTTATATCAGCAAATTGTCGGACGTGGGCTACGCTTATCCGCAGGAAAAACCGAATGTTTGGTATTGGATTATGCGGGCAATAACTATGATCTTTATCAACCAGAAGTCGGTGAGCCAAAGCCCGATCCCAACAGTGAAATTATTACCATTCCCTGTCCGGCCTGCGGTTTTAATAACAACTTTTGGGGTAAACTCGATGCCGCTGGTTTTTTGCTTGAACACTATGGTCGACGTTGCCAAGGCTATTTTACAGACGAAGAAAGTGGCGAACGAGAACACTGTGGTTACCGTTTTAGAGCAAAATATTGCGGTGAGTGTGGGGCTGACAACGATATCGCCGCACGTATCTGCCATGAATGTGACGCAACACTGGTTGACCCTGATAAAAAGCTCAAAGAAGCACTCAACCTCAAAGATGCATTGGTTTTTGAATGTATCGAAATGGATTTGAATGTACATAAAGATGCAAGTGGAAAAGCGCAACTGCGCGTTACCTATCGTGGTGAGAACGATGCACAAGTCCACGAATTTTGGCCACTAACCACCAAGAAACAGAAACAGGTGTTCCACGACCAATTTGTGCGACCACACCTAGCCGATAAGCATCGCCCTTTTGATCAATCTTCACCAAGCAAAGTGGTGGCTCATCAACACCGTTTTCGTCCACCACAATTTGTCATTGCGCGAAAAGTGGGACGATTTTGGAAAATGCGCGATAAGATCTTTGAAGATGAGCTACAAAACCGATGATTCACTTTCTATTCATGTAAGGTCATTTATACTCTGTTCATCTTATTACAGGGGGGCGCAACATGTTGTTCAAAAAGGGTAAAGCTTTCGCACGCTTACTGCTGCTCTCATCATTATCCTTACCCACTTTAGCTGCGAGCAGTGATGTACACGATTGGGTTCAAGACACTTATAAGCCAGGAACCAAGGTAGAGATTGATGAGGATCAAGACGAGGTCTACGCGGCAGTTCAAAAAGGTTTAATTCATCCATTGTCTGAGCTTTATGCCACGATAGATAAAGAACTCAATGGCCGAGTTATCAAGGTAGAGTTAGATGAAGATGATGGTGAATGGGTCTACGAATTAAAACTGATGCATGACAACCGAGTTATCCGCGTAGAATATAATGCAAGCACATTAGAACTAATGGCTATTCGTGGCAGAAACCTGCGCGACATCATCAAAAAATAGAGAATAACCATGAAAATATTGGTAGTCGAAGACGATCCTCGTCTTGGGGAACAAATTGTAGAAGCGCTTGAACAGACCGGCTGGGTGCCTGAATTATCACAAGATGGCATTGATGCACTCTATCGCGCCACATCAGAAGAGTGGGATGTGATTGTGCTCGACCTCGGTTTACCCAAGCTTGATGGGCTCACCGTATTGAAAGGCATTCGAGATGAAAACATCAATACGCCCATTGTGATCCTCAGTGCAAGAGACGGTTTGACTCAACGAGTCGAGGGCTTAAATGCAGGAGCGGATGATTACCTCACCAAACCATTTGAGATGGTGGAATTAACCGCTCGTATCCGCGCACAACTGCGCCGAGCATCAGGTAACGCTTCCCCTGTGATGCAAATCGGTGACTTAAGCCTTGATACTCGAACCTCTAAAGTGATGTGGCAAGGTCAAGCAGTGAGCTTGACGGCACTGGAATACAAAGTGGTTGCCTACTTCATGCACAATGCCGACAAAGTCATTTCACGGACTGAACTGGTGGAACACATCTACAAACAAGATTTCGATAGAGACTCCAACACCATCGAAGTGTTTATTGGCCGCATCCGTAAAAAAATCAATAACAACATTATCAAAACCGTGAGAGGACTGGGATACCAGCTTAATGCAAAATAAAACCTCGGCCTTAAAGCGCCTCAGTTTAAAAAGTCGTTTACTGCTCGCGGCAACGTTTTGGTTAGGTACCATGATTTTAGCGGCGGGAATTGGCATTCCCACACTGATCAAAGACTACCTAGTTAATGATGTACAAGGTCAGCTACGTTTAGCGATGGATGAAATCACGGCGAACTTGGAAGCGACACCGCAAGGGAATCTCGTACTGTCGTCGCGCCTTTCCGACCCTCGTTTTAGCCAACCCTACAGCGGCCTTTATTGGACGGCCTCAAGCCATGATCAATCGCTTCGTTCTCGCTCATTGTGGGATAAGCGCCTTATCAGCGAAAAACATGGCTTGAAAAGCATCGTCAAAGGCGCAAGAGATGAAAAACTGATCGTCATTGAACAAATCATCTACTTACCAGACTTCCCTTCTCCTATCACCATTACCATCGGTCTTGATGAAGCGCCATTACAAGACACTTTAAACAACGTAATTAGCCAATTGTGGATGATACTAGGTCTGCTCTTCAGTGGTGTATTGGTGCTGATTGGCTTGCAAGTCAGTTGGTCATTACGGCCGTTAGGGAAAATGCAAAAAGAGCTGGCCGCATTGCGCAAAGGTCAACAAGCCAGTCTCAGTGACGAGTACCCAAAAGAAGTCTTTCCGTTAGTCAATGATTTGAATGCACTGTTATTCCACTATCAAGAATTGCTTGAACGTGCACGTAATCATGCAGGCAATCTCTCTCACGCTTTAAAAACGCCGATTTCTGTACTGCGCAATGAGATCGATCATCTTGATTTCGCACAACAGCAGAAACTCAGAACACCGATTGAACAGTTACAAAAGCAGATTGACTACCATCTAGGCCGCGCGCGCATGGCTGGCTCAATGAATATTCTTGCGGTAAAAGCCAATCCAAGCGAACGGGTAGATGCTATTTCTATGGCATTTGACAAAATTTACGCACAGCGTGAAATCACGTTAGTTAATGAGTTGGATTCTGATCTAGAGGTTGCCGTTGACCCAACCGATCTCGACGAGATGCTCGGCAACCTACTGGAAAATAGCTACAAATGGGCAGCTTCTTTAGTTCGAGTTCACGCAAAAAATCGAGAAGAAGGCTGGGTAGAAATCCACATCGAAGACGATGGCCCAGGTATTGCTGAGCAAGATCTGGCCAAAGCGGTACAGCGTGGCGTGCGCTTAGACGAAACAACCTCTGGATCTGGGCTTGGGTTGAATATTGTCAGTGAAATGGCGCACAGTTATCGCGGTACGCTAACCCTATCGACTAGCACCATGGGGGGGTTAAAAGCGGTGCTAACTTTTCGTTCGGTTTAATGGACGAAATCGAACTCGACATTAAGCAATAAAGACTGTCACGGTCCTTCGTAACACTGCAATAAATCGATGCTGCAAGGGATTTTCTATTGCCCCATCTTAGATAGAGTGCTAGTATCCGCGCTCGTTTTGTTAGTAATCATTGATTCACTATCAAAGCTATACCACATCAGCAAGGTCGCATTGCAGATGTGAAGTTTATTTTTACTAATTTGAGTGTAAAAACTATGAAATTCGAAGCAGTAGTACGTACTGAACTAGGTAAAGGTGCGAGCCGCCGCCTACGTCACGCGGGCCAATTCCCAGCAGTTGTTTACGGTGGTGAAGCAGCGCCAGTTGCTATCGCACTGGATCATTCTGACGTGATCAACCAAATGGACAAACCAGAATTCTACGAAGCAATTACTCTAGTAATTGATGGCGCAGAAGTAAAAGTTAAGCCACAAGACGTTCAACGTCACGTGTTCAAGCCAAAAGTTGAGCACATGGACTTCATCCGCATCTAATTTCCTACCAAGGAATTAGTTGGATAAAATCCAACCTTTTGCATAAAGACTATCGGCCTTACCATCCGAGAAATCTAAAAATTCGAAACCCCGATAGCTACCAAGTATCGGGGTTTCACCGTTTTATAAGACCGTGTTATAACGGAAAGTCATTCAAACAAGAACATGGCTATTATGATCATCACGATTTCCCTCCCCTCATTGATTCATCGGCTTGGTGGAGAAAATGCGAAAAAAGCAAAAATGCTGGCGAGAGAATATCAGTGCGACCTGAAACGAATACGACGTTCCAGAAATTGGCAAATCAGTGGTGAGATAACGCAACTTGAATTATTGGCAAATCGGCTCAGAGAACTTGATTCACTGGTCATGCAATTTTTAATAACGAGACTCAAAGACAAACTGGCAGAATATCAGGAACAGCTTGAACCCAAATCAGCCAAGTTGGTAAGGCTTGTTAAACAAAACCCATCAATCACTCTCGCCGAACTTATGCACATCACGCACTGCACAATCGCAGAAGCACGCACCGCTCGTTTCAACGCAGACAGTTTTTGATTTAAGCAGAACGTAAAGACGAGAAGTAAGACGGGTATCTTTGGCGAATATAACGCTGTTCTTCAACCATGTGCTTAAAAGCAGGACCATTGGATAGTTGAACCACGACTTCATCTTGTTGAAAGCGCAGTACTTGACCTGCAATTTTGACTGTATTATTGCTGCGTAGCTGCACCGTACCAGACATCGATAGACCACAATATAAGGTAGTCACTCTCGGCATTGAAATACGAATGCCTTGCTCTGATATTTCACAGACATGGAATAGCTGATCATCAATTTTTACGGTAGGTCTTGCCCGCTTTGGATACTTTAAGCGGTAATATTGCCGTTTCTGTACAAAATCTGCATTGTCCATGGCGTCTATGCATCCTTTATCAAGGTTAATTACTTCTGCGTCATCATGATGCTACGCAAGTGTTGAGAGTCTACCATTTATTATCGGCTTCTGAAGTAAAAACATAATAGAAAGCTATGAATCACCAATTCATCTCATTTGTGAACTCAAATACAATTGGTAAATAATGTAGGAAATTTATCACTGATCACGATAAACGTGAGATAAATCACTCTAAATCCTATAT
>NZ_CAWNIB010000277.1:0-17475 GCF_963874405.1 Vibrio sp. V08_P9A1T1 | reverse complement strand
TTATAAGTGGCTTTAATCTTTTTTCATTTTATTTTTTAATTATGAGGTGAGTTATTTATGTCTGAGAAATTCGTTCAAACTGTATCGAGTGTTAATTATAATAAAGGTGTTTTTTCTCTCTATTTTGTTGGACAGAATCAATCCAACATGGCAAACGGTATTATGGCGGAAAGTGATACGGACTTAGAGCTAAAAGAAGTGATTCATATGCCTGCTTCTGGTTTTATGTATATGGTTTCGATGGTTAAGAATATGCTTGAAGATCCTCGTATGAACGAAGAGTTAGAAAAATTAATTGCCGCAGGTTTTCTAGCATCACCGAGTGAAGCACCTCAAGAGAACGAGAGTGGTATTGAGCCTGCTAAAAAACGCGTGACACGCACGAAAAAATAAAAGGTGGCTTAGCGTATGTTGATTCAACATCACGCGGCGAAACTGGATCGTGCAATGATGCAGAAAATGATGGGTGGGATTCTTCTGCTCAGCCAATATTCTCCTCTGCATCAGCGGTATCTTATCAGTGAATGGCAGCAACGGATTATGCCATCATTTGAGTTAAATCAGTTTTGCTATTACGAAGATGAACAAGGACGTCCAATTGCATTTTGTAATTGGGCGTTTTTGTCTGAGCAAGTGAGAGAGTTGCTATTGTCCGGTGAACGAGAAATCGAAGCCGCTGACTGGCGCTCTGGTGATCATATCTACATTCCTGAAATGCTTGCTCCTTTTGGTCACGGACGTCAAATCGTCAATGACTTACGACAGCGTGTTTTTTTGCCGTGGAAAGGGCAAAAAGTGTGTACTGTCCGCGGCAAAATCGACACGCAAAACGACCGCTGTATCCGTAAGGTACAGTGGTTTTCTATTTAAATAATAATAAGAGCCACAGTCTATGGGAAAACCATTTTGGAGAAGTGTCGAATACTTCTTCACCGGAAATTATTCCGCCGACGATGGAAATAACGACATTGTTGCCATCGGTTTTGGCGGCGAAATTCATGCTTATGGCGGAGATGATCATATTCATCTGGGGTCGATCGGAGCCACGGTATATACCGGTTCAGGTAACGATACGGTATCGGCGGGGGCCGGCTATCTAAAAGTTGAGGATACAACGGGGAACCTGAGCGTTCGAGGCGCTGCGGGTTATGCTGATATCAAGAAAAATGGAGACGGTAATCTCTCATTTTCAGGTGCTGGTGGTGGTGTAGACATTGGTCATGACGGCCAGCATGGCAACATCAGCTACGCAGGTGCTGCGGCTTACAACCACATTAAGCGCCAAGGGTTATCAGGCCATGTTTCTTTCCAAGGTGCTGGTGGCTACAACGCTATCTGGCATGAAACCAATCATGGAAACTTGAGTTTCGAAGGTGCAGGTGCGGGCAATAAAATCGATCGTACTTGGTTTAACCAGTATCAAGGATCTCAAGGTGATGTGCGTTTTGTCGGCGCGGGGGTTGCTAACAGTATTAGCTCACGTGTTGAAAGCGGTAACCTGCACTTTAGTGGAGCTGGTGCGGATAACCATTTGGTTCGCAAAGGCAAGGTTGGGGATATTACCCTAGCGGGTGCCGGGGCATCCAATCGAATTGAGCGTACGCACAATGCGAACGATGTGTATACCGAAACACGCGGTAATATTCGCTTCGAAGGTGTGGGTGGTTACAACAGCCTTTACTCTGATGTGGCACATGGTGATATTCATTTCTCGGGCGCCGGTGCTTATAACACCATTACTCGTAAAGGTTCTGGGGATGACTTTGCGAAAGAAGGAATGGCCAATGCCAAGGCTGATAAAGTTGTATTAACTAAGGCGGTGATGAGTGGTTCATGGATAGGACAAAATCATCAAGTCACGGCAGTAAAATCAGCTAACGAGCCTAATACTTATCTTTTTGCTTTCGCAGACTCCTCGTATACCAAAATTAACAAAGTACAGTTGCGTAATGATCCTCAAACCGGAGAACTGAGATATTACTCTTCGGCTTGGTATAAAGAGGGTAACCATTTAAACAACTTAGCGAATCAAGATATTTCCAACAACGGTGGTTTCACAGCCGTTAATATCAATGGTGCTTACACGTTATCTGATCTCAAAGTTGAACATCAACAATCTGTCACCGTTCATGCCGTTGAAAAAAGCCTGACTGAATATGAGTGGGTGACTTACGCCAATGGTGCGGTGATTGATGCGAAAGATGTGTCATTGTCGGATGCAAAAATGGGTGGTCACGCGATTTTTGCTGATGGTACTAAGGTTGATGTCAAAGCGGTAAAATCAAACCGCAAACCCAACACTTATGTTTACGCTAAAATGCTGGGACAACACACGAAAATCGTTGTGGTTGAACTGGCGAACGATGCCGAAACTGGCGCGCTGAAATATCAAGCTCGCTCTTGGTATAAAGAAGGTGATCACACTGCCAATTTAGCTAACCAAGATATTTCGTCTGCGTATGGATATCACGCAATGGGCAAAGGGGGTTACTCGCTCAGCGACTTGCATTACAGCGTTAACGCGGTAAGAAGTACCAGCGAAACCGTGGCTGATATCGACGAATACACGGATCAAACCTTATTCAAACCCGTAAGCGATAGCGGCGAAAGCTCTGGCGATATTCATTTCAATGGTGTCGGTGGCGGTAACGTTATTAAATCCAACGTAACACGCGGTCATGTTTACTTTAACGGTGGCGGTCTTGCCAACGTGATCCTGCACAGCTCCCAATTTGGTAATACCGAATTTAACGGTGCTGGCGCGGCGAACGTGATTGTCAAAAGTGGCGAAGAAGGGGATCTCACCTTCCGCGGCGCAGGTTTGGCAAACGTATTAGTGCACCAAAGTCAGCAAGGCAAGATGGATGTTTACGCGGGTGGTGCGTTGAACGTGCTGGTTCGTGTTGGTAACGGCGACTATCTGGCTCACTTATTGGCTTACGGCAACATCTCGGTACAGAAAGGCCAAGGCAATAGTCGAGTTACTCTACTGGGCGGCTATAACACGCACACGCAAATCGGTAGTGGTGATGCACTATGGCTAGCGGCTGGCGGTTTCAATGTCATGACGCAAGTCGGTCAAGGCGATGTGGCTTCGGTACTGGCTGGTGGCGCAAACGTACTGACCAAAATGGGTGATGGTGAACTCACGGCGGGCATGCTGGGTGGTGCGAACGTGATTACCCATATCAGCAGTGATGATCAATTATCGAATACCACGGCGGTGGCACTCGGCGGCGCAAACATTCTCACCAAAAAAGGCAAAGGCAACACCCTTGCTGTGATGGGCGGAGGCGCTAACGTACTCACCCATGTCGGTGATGGCACCACAACTGGTGTCATGGTAGGCGGCGCGAACATCCTAACGAAAGTCGGGAATGGCGACACGACAGGCATTATGCTTGGTGTTGGCAACGTGCTAACGCATGTTGGTGATGGCCAAACTCTTGGCGTAATGGGCGCCGCAGGCAACATCTTCACTAAAGTGGGCGATGGAACATCCATTTCAGTCATGATTGGTGCAGGCAATATCTTTACCCATGTGGGCGAAGGGAATGCTTGGGCACTGATGGGCGGCCTTGGTAACGTCTTTACCAAAGTGGGCAACGGTGATGCTCTCGCGTTAATGGTGGCCGAAGCTAACGTCTTCACCCATATCGGTGATGGCATGTCGGTGGCGCTTATGTTAGCCAAAGGCAACATAGCAACTAAAGTCGGTAATGGAACCACACTTGCGGCTATGGTGGGTAACGCTAATATCTTTACCCATGTAGGTAGCGGCAGCACGTTTGCGGCGATGATTGGCCAAGCCAACATTATGACCAAAGTGGGCGATGATCTCACCGCTGCGCTGATGGTCGGTAAAGCCAACATCTACACGCATGTCGGTGATGGAACCAGCTTAGGAATATTTGCGGGCGAAGTGAACGTGATGACCAAAGTCGGTAACGGCACAACGCTGGCGGCGATGTTCGGTAAAGCGAACATCATGACGCATGTCGGCGATGGTTTAACCGGTGTCTTAGCACTGGGCGAAGCCAATATCGTCACCAAAGTGGGTGATGATTTCATGGGTGTTGTGGCCGCGGCGAAAGCCAACGTCGTGACTCATGTCGGTGATGCAACCACCGCCGCTGTATTGGCGGGTAAAGGCAATATCCTCACCAAAGTGGGCGAAGGCACCACGGTAGGGTTGTTGATTTCCGATATCGGCAACGTGATGACTCATGTCGGAGATGGCACGACCATCGGTATTGCTAAGGGCAAGGCAAACATTATTACCAAAGTCGGTGATGGCTTGGGTGTTAACGTGGCTTGGGGTCAAGCTAACGTGTTTACTCATGCAGGTGATGGAGATCGCTATAATTTTGCCAAAGGTGAAGCCAACGTCATCAGCAAAGTGGGCGATGGTCAAGAAGTCTCTGTCGTGCAAGGTCAAGCCAATATCATTACCCATGTGGGTGATGGTGATGATTATACCGGTGCTTGGGGTAAAGCCAACGTTATCACCAAAGTGGGTAATGGCCGAAATGTTGTGCTAGCCAAAGGTGAAGCCAACATCGTGACTCAAGTGGGTGATGGCGATAGCTTTAACGCACTTTGGAGTAAGGGCAACATCGTCACCAAAGTCGGTGATGGTATGCAGGTGACCGCCGCGAAAGGTAAAGCGAACGTAACGACTCGAGTGGGAGATGGCCTAAACGTCACCGCCGCTTATGGTGATGCCAATATTAACACCGTGGTTGGTGATGGTATTTCGGTCAATGTTGCTTGGGGCCAATACAACGTCAATACCAAAATCGGCGATGGTTTGAACGTCGCGGTCATGAAAGGTAAAGCCAACGCTAATATTCATGTTGGTGATGGTTTAGGGGTTAATGCTTCTTACGCTCAAAACAACGTGGCGATCAAAATCGGTAATGGTGATTTCTACAGTTTGGCGGTCGCGTCGAGCAACACCAGTAGCAACAAGCTCTCCGCCCTGTTTGATAACATCAAGCAAACCGTACTTGGTGTAGGTGGTAGCCAAGCAATCAACTACTTAGTGCAAGGCGATGAAGCATCATCATCCGGCACGCATAAAGGCCGTGGTGCGATTGCGACACCTGAAATCACCAAGCTGGATGGCTTCCAAATGGAGGCGATTGAAGAAGTGGGCTCTGATTTGGGAGACAGCCTAACAGGTAGTGTGACCAAGGTAGACGCACCTGATCTCAATCAAATGCAAAATGCGCTCAGCGTTGACGACTCTTCGGACCAAGTTCAAGGGCCAAATCTCATTGTTAATGGCGATTTTGAGCAGAGTGATTTCGGTTGGAGTTCTACGCATGGTGTCGAAGCTTATGTTTCTGCAATTTCATATGGTTTGGAGCGGGATGGGCACGGTAACAATGTGTCTGAATTGGCAACAGATCAAAGCACGACTATCTACCAAGATATTCAGAACCTGACGGAAGGCGAGGTCATTGCTGTGAGCTTTGATTTTGCAAAACGTGCAGGCATTTCTAATAACGAAGGCATTGACGTTCTCTGGAACGGCGAAGTGGTTTTCTCATCGTCTGGTGATGAATCTGCTTGGCAGCAAAAAACCTTAAAGCTGACCGCTCATGCCGGTAGTAATCGTATCGAATTCAAAGGCACAGGCCACGATGATGGGTTGGGCTATATCTTAGATAACGTAGTTGCGAAATCAGAAACGCCACAGCAAACTAATGCGGTGAGTGAGCATGCAACGCAAAATCAAGCGTCGCAGAATGCCCTATCAGATAAAGAGCGCGCAGAAGCGGATCGCCAGCGTCTAGAACAAGAAAAGCAGAAACAGCTCGATGCTGTCGCAGGTTCGCAAAGCCAGCTGGAATCTACCGACCAACAAGCCTTGGAAAATAATGGTCAAGCTCAACGCGATGCAGTGAAAGAAGAGTCGGAAGCCGTGACGGCTGAGTTGACCGAACTGGCACAAGGTCTCGATGTGCTCGATGACAAAGTCACGCATACGGGTGAGTCGGGCGACCAATGGCGCAACGATTTTGCCGGTGGCTTGCTTGATGGTGTTCAAACCCAATTGGACAATGCAAAACAGGTTTCTGGTGAGCAGATTGCTGCCGCGAAACAGACGCACTCGGACAATCAAAATAAAGTCAAAGATTCGGTTGCACAATCGGAAGCGGGCGTCGCAAAAGGTGAGCAAAACCTGGCGGGTGCAGAGCAAGACATTGCTGATGCTAAAACTGATGCTGAAAAACGTAAAGCTGATGCTTTGGCAAAAGGCAATAACGCGAAACAAGCCGAATCTGACGCACACAGCGCAGCAAACGACGCGCAATCGCGTGGTGATCGCGATGCGATGAACGCGGAACATAAAGCCAACCAAGTGCAGAATGATGCGAAAGGGGCTAAGCAAAACGAAAGCGATCGCCCTGATCGTCAAGGTGTTGCGGGCAGCGGCTTTGTAGGTCAAGCACATAGCGTCGAAGCCGCTGGTGCTGCGGGCCGCCATATCAACGCTGACAGTCAAACAAACGCTGATGGCCGCTTTAGCGAAGGCTTGAGCGAGCAAGAGCTAGAAGCCTTAGAAGGTGCGACCAATGCAGTCAACCGCCTGCAAATTAACGCAGGAATTCGAGCGAAAAATACGGGTAGTTCTGTCACTTCGATGTTCACTGAGACAAACGCCGACAGTATTGTTGTGCCAACAACGGCCTCTCAGGATGTGAGCCGAAAAGAGATTCACATTTCAGGGGTGAACCTAGAAGGGCTAAGCGCTATTAAGGGAAATCAACCGACTGGTCAACTTGGTTCTAAAAGCGTTCCCGGGTTTAAAAGCCATTTTGCATCGACATCCATTGGTATAGAAAATGAGCTATCTGGCCTAGTTGTTGTTTTACCTAAGAACTCAGCACAGACGTTTGGATATGTGCATGATTCACAAGGTAACCCATTGTTTATGTTGACCAAAGATATGAATCAAGGTGGTTACAGTAACCCAGTTGGTATCACTGATATCAAAGGGGTGAACAACTGGCAGACTCATACCATTGAATTGGTTACATATCCTAGTGAAACCAGTGATATGGTTGCGATTGAAAGTCGCAAAGAGGCAATGTTATGGCTAGCGAAAGAATTTACAGGCCATATCAATCAATCGAACCACCATAGCTTACCTAGTTTGGTTAGTGATGACGGGCGTTTTACGCTGGTTATATCGAATTCGAAGCATTTCATCGCGGCGGGTAACGGTACTTCTATTGAAGCTCAAGGGCAGACAATAGGAATGACCCCTAGTGGGCAACAAGCCACGATGGCCATCAGCGCGAAAGAATTTGGTTCAAGCTCGTCATTGGAAGTGAGACTTCTAGAATCTGCGCCTTGGTATCAGTCAGGACTGAGAGATGAATTTTTAGTAAATGCGAACGAAGCTAAATTAGATGATCCAGTGGCAGCGCAAAATGTGTATGCCTATCTAACATCGGTGTATTCAAAAACAGCAAATCTGGCGAAAGAGTACGGTATCTATATTAATGATTGGGATCCTGCATCTGAAGGCTTCTCGCTGAATGCTCAAGGATTAACCGATCCGAAAGTGAAAAATGCTTGGGAGATTTTGCCGAGAACTAAGCCAGTAAAAATGCTGGAGCTTCTGAGCGCAGACGACTCACGATACGTGCGACAACAAATTATTGAGAAGCTGAAAGGTTCACATTCAGAAAGCCTTGCTAAGAACGTGTTTGAATACTTCCAGTATGGCGGAGAAGTGGCGGGGCATGGAATCAACAATGCAACGACAGGAAGTTCGCAGCAGCCTGAACCCGCGATTTTGTTTGAGTTTCGCAGTGTGCCGAGTGTTTTAAGTAAATTTGTGCCTAAAACAGAGTCCACCGCAAAAATTGATGTTAAGGCACTCGATCATTTTGACTCTGCTAGCCGCAAAGCCATCATTACTGAAGTGAATGCTCTGGTGAGCGATAGTGATGATTTCGATGCCTGGTATCAGGAGTATCGGGCAAGCAAAGGCCAGCCTCCAGTTAAAAACCCTAAATCCAGTGCTTCTGCAAATCATAAAGCAGAATGGTTGATGACGCAGTATGCCGAGCAATGGGCGCAAATTACGGCTCCTTATATTGATAGCCATGAGACGCTCACATTAACCAAGATAGCTTCTAACGATAAAGAGGAATTACACGCTTTAGGTGAAACGTCGAATCTAGAGAGTAACAAGCAGCAAGAAAACGTCGCTTCCATAATGAACAACATGTTAAATGACGTGTTGCCATTTTACTCACTCCGTGCCGAACGAAATCTATTAGTGCAAGAAGGCGATAAAGGTTTTGAAGTTCGATCGTGGCCGGGAACCGATGGAAAGAGAAAGACTATTCTTCTTGATAATCCTGAAGATGCAGCTCAACAAAAATCCATTGAGCGCTTTATCTTGGCAAACTTCGACAACTTCGAGCAGATGCCAGATGAGCTATTCTTAGTCGATAACAAGGTGCTCTCGCATCACGATGGTCGCACGCGAATTTTGGCACAAAAAGAAGACGGTGCTTGGACGTACAACACCAACGTAGAACTGATGTCTGTGACTGAGCTACTTGATGCTGCTCATGTGAGCGGTAAAATTCGTGGTGAAAGCTACCAACAAGTGATTGATGCACTGGCTGATTATCATACTATCCCTCTTCTATTTAAAGCCGCAAAGGATCTAGGGCACGGTGCGATTGATTATGCAGATTATAATTTGGAGTCCGTAGAAAAACTGGTGAACCTGCGCAAACAGGTTGAAGGCTACCTACTCGGCCACCCCGATTCTGGCCGCGTTGAGGCTATGAGTTCACTGTTAAACCAAGTGAATGTGCGTTTAGAGGAAGTCTCGGTTCTTGCAGCCTCTGAGCAAAGCATCAAAGCTCACGATAGCTTTAGCCGTCTGTATGACCAGCTTGATAACGCCAACTTGAAGGAGAGTAAACATCTGTATCTGGATGGAAATGGCGATTTCGTCACTAAGGGCAAAGGTAATCTTGCCAATATCGATCAGCTAGGCGGTAGCGATGCTGTACTTGAAAAAGTAAAAGCAGCCGTAAGTCATGAATATAGTCAAGCTGTTGCCGATACGATCTTCGCAGGGCTTTCTGCAAACGATCTTGCAAAAGATGGTAAAGGTATTGATATTGCTGGGTTAAACAAAGTACACCAAGCGATTGAACAGCACATGTCGCCAGTGAGCGCGACCATGTACATCTGGAAACCGAGCGATCACAGCACATTGGGTCACGCATCACTGCAAATTGGCCAAGGTCGTACACAACTAGAAGGTCAAGCCGTAGCTGATTTCAATAAACAGAATTACGTGAGTTGGTGGCCACTAGGTAGCAAGTCATCCAATATTCGTAATATCTTCAGCGTTGCAACAGAAGATCAGCCTGATCTTAAATTGCGTTGGAGCGATTTGAGTCAGCCAGCGCATCAAAATAGTATGCTGTCGCATGATATGGTGTCAGAAGAAAACGATGGCTTTGGTTTGAATGACGGTGAGATCAAGCTGAAACGCTTTATCGAAAAACTCAATGCCGCTAAAGGTATTGATGCCTCTTACAAAGACGCTTCTGGAGGTTACGCGAGTGTGCTACTGGGCAACCCGGATATACTTGAAACGACAGGCATTCCAGCACATGTATTCCAACCATTCGTTGAACAGTGGAATGACACCAGTTACGACATGATGGATGTAGCAAACCGTTTTGCCGAAGAGCTACAGAAACAAGCTAAAGCGAGTGGCGATCCTGCCCTGGTGGAAAAACGCATCGATAATGTGGTTCGTCAGTTTGCTGAAAGAGCGCTAGAGGAGATTAAAGAGTTCAAAGCAAGCCAAGCGGATCAAGGCCGTGTATTCCGCATTAACTTAGAAGGGCTTGATGCTGCGGCAATGCAGGTAGAATGGCATCGTCTAAGTAACGACCCGGATGCGCGTTATCAACTGCTCACCAAAAACTGCTCTAGCACGGTCGCTAAAGTGTTGAAAGCGGGTGGGGCAGATAAACTCATTGGTCACACATGGCTGCCTAAGTTTGGTGTTTGGACGCCGACAGAGCTATTTAACTTTGGTCAAGCGTTACAAGAGGCCCAGTTAGAAATCGTGGCTAAGAAGCAAAATCTTCGGAATACAGAATTGTTATTAAATGATTCGTCTGTGGATAAAGCGGTAGCTTCTGATACAGAGCTGGGGACAAATACAGACTCATCCCATAAGAATTATCAATCCCGAGATTTAGTTCTCGAGCCAATCGTGCAACCAGAAACCATCGAGCTTGGTATGCCTGATATCGATCAGAAAATATTGGCGGAGGTTGCTGAGCGTGAAAATGTCATTATCGGTGTTCGACCAGTTGATGAGAAGTCGAAGTCACTGATTGATTCTAAGCTCTATAGCAGTAAAGGTTTATTCGTTAAGGCGAAAAGCTCTGATTGGGGGCCAATGTCTGGTTTTATTCCTGTAGATCAGTCATTTGCCAAAGCATCTGCGAGAAGAGATCTCGATAAATTTAACGGCTATGCCGAACAATCCATTGAGTCTGGTAATGCGGTAAGTGCCGATTTGTATCTAAATCAGGTTCGAATGGATGAGTTGGTGTCTAAATATCAGTCACTGACAGCTCTTGAGTTTGATGCAGAAAGCGGTATGTACAAAACAGCGGCAACCAATGGTGATCAAACAGTCACTTTCTTCCTGAATAAAGTGACTGTTGAGAGCAAAGATCTGTGGCAGGTTCATTACATGAAAGATGGCGAGCTAGCGCCGTTCAAAGTGATTGGTGATCCTGTATCTAAACAGCCGATGACAGCAGACTATGATTTGTTGACGGTGATGTATTCCTACGCTGATCTAGGGCCGCAAGATAAGGTCAAGCAACCATTAACTTGGGAGCAGTGGAAAGAGTCTGTTACTTACGAAGACTTAACGCCTAAGTATCAAGAGCTATACGATAGTGAGGTGCTTTATAACAAGAAAGATGGGGCAAGCCTTGGTGTTGTGAGCGATCGCTTAAAAACTCTGAAAGATGTGATCAATACCAGCTTGGGCAGAACCGATGGCCTAGAGATGGTGCATCATGGTGCAGACGACGCAAACCCTTATGCGGTAATGGCGGACAATTTCCCTGCGACTTTCTTTGTACCTAAAAGCTTCTTTATGGAAGATGGTTTAGGCGAAGGAAAGGGCTCTATCCAAACGTATTTCAATGTGAATGAGCAAGGTGCGGTGGTGATTCGTGATCCGCAGGAGTTTTCTAATTTCCAGCAGGTAGCGATTAATGTCAGTTACCGAGCATCACTCAATGATAAGTGGAATGCTGGCCTTGATGACCAACTCTTTACACCAAAACGTAAATTGTCTCATGAGTTCTTAGATGTGAGAGATGAACTCGCTCATAAATTGAAAGCAAAAGTTGTTGATTTTGAAAAAGAAGTTCAACTGGATAGACTCGGTGATCATCAAGTCGATAGCACTGTATCAACGTCATCAGTGATGGCTTTAGACAATCAAAACGTCGACGATTGGAGTCAGATAGCGGTTGTGCCTAAAGATGACGGCGGTGAAACGCGCTTTGACGGCCAAGTGATTGTTCAAATAGAAAACGATTCAGTAGTTGCAAAAGCGGCGGCAAATCTAGCTGGCAAGCATCCTGAAAACAGTGTGGTCGTTCAGCTCGATTCTGAGGGGAATTATCGCGTGGTGTATGGTGACCCATCGAAACTGGATGGAAAGCTGCGCTGGCAATTGGTTGGCCATGGGCGTGATGATTCAGAACACAACAACACTCGCTTAAGTGGCTACAGTGCCGATGAACTTGCAGTGAAATTGGCGAAGTTCCAGCAGGCATTCGGCCAAGCGGAAAATATCAGCAACAAGCCTGACCATATCAGTATTGTCGGTTGCTCTTTAGTGAGTGATGACAAGCAGAAAGGCTTTGGCCATCAATTTATCAATGCCATGGATGCCAATGGTTTTCGCGTGGATGTGTCTGTTCGCAACTCTGATGTAGCGGTAGACACAACAGGGCGCAAACATACTCAAGATGCCAATGGAAATTGGGTAAAAAAGGCTGCAAACAATAAAGTCTCACTGACTTGGAATACGCAAGGCGAAGTTACCGCACGTGACGAGATCATTCGTAACGGTGTGGCGGAAGGGGATATCCATCTTTCTCGTGTTGGTGCGAGTGAGGTTAATGAGCCAGCACGTGGTGCCATCGGCGACAACAGTGAGGTGTTTGAAGCACCTGAAAAGCGTAAAACGGAAACGGATACTACGGCATCGGCGGGCAGTGACAATAAGCTCAGCTACTCGGGCAATATTCAGGTCAACGTCGGTGATGGTGAGTTCACCGCAGTTAACTGGGGTACGTCAAATGTTGGTATTAAAGTGGGTACGGGAGGCTTTAAGTCGCTGGCCTTTGGTGACAACAATGTCATGGTTCATATTGGTAATGGTGACAGCAAACATAGTGTCGACATCGCTGGTTATCAGGCGCTTGAAGGTGCTCAAATGTTTATGGGTAACCGCAACGTAAGTTTCAATATGGGTCGCAGTAATGACCTTATCGTGATGATGGATAAGTCGATCCCGACACCGCCACTGGTCAATCCATTTGATGGTGCATCACGTATTTCAGGAGTATTACAAAGCATCGCACAATCAGGCAAGGGTGCCGATTGGTTAGCGGCTCAAGAACAGCAGTGGACACTCTCTGGTGCGAAAAAATTTGTTAAAGAGATGTCCTGTCTCGATCAAACCAGCAGTGTTGACTACACCAGTTTGGTTGATTTGGACTCTCAGAATGAGCGCAGCAGCCGCGGCTTGAAGTCTGACGCTGAAGCAACGTTGAATAAAAAGTACAACCAGTGGCTAAGTGGCAATAGTAATAATGATACTGGCAAGATGAGCCGCGCGGATAAGTTCCGTCAAATGAACGAGAAGTTGGCCTTTAACTTCGCGGTCGGTGGCCAAGGAGCCGATATTCAGGTCACCACGGGCAACTGGAACTTTATGTTCGGAGACAACATTCAAGCGATTTTGGATACCAATCTCGGTTCATTGTTTGGCGTGTTAACCCAGCAATTCTCAGCAACGGGAATGGCTCAAACGACCTTTACCTATAATCCGCAAGACTTGCCTCGTCAGCTTAAGAATAAGCTGCTGGGTAAATTTGCTGAGGTCGGTGCAGAGACGACTTTAGGTGATATCTTCGGTGTCAATTACACCGCTGATGGCAAAATAGTCTCTCGTACTGATGAAGCGGTAGATGGCGTTGCCATTTTAAAAGAGATGCTAGAAGTGATAGGCGAGTTTGGTGGTGAGCAGCTCAGCGCATTTACTGACCCAGAAAAATTGCTAGATAGCCTCAAAGCGGGAATCGATATGGGGGCTGATGGTCTTCAATCCTTTGCTGAAAGTCATGGACTGAAAGAGAAAGCACCAGAGGAAAACGATACAGCGCAAGTGACTCTCAATGGCGCGCCTGCGGCAACGGAAAACGTATCAGCCACTGTTGAAGAAACCAAACCAGAGCGCGCATTTGGTTTTAATGCGCTCAATTTGCCCAATTTATTTGCCACCATGTTTAGCAAAGATAAGCAGGCAGAGATGGCATCATTGGTCAGTAATCTGAAGCAGAATCTCACCGCCGATTTGCTCAATATGAAGGATAAAACGTTTGATTTCCTTCGTAACAGTGGGCATTTGCAAGGGGATGGCGATATGAACGTTTCTCTGGGTAATTACAACTTCAACTGGGGTGGTGACGGTAAAGATCTCGGCGCTTATCTAGGCGACAATAATAACTTCTGGGGAGGACGTGGAGACGATGTGTTCTACGCAACGGGAGTCTCCAATATTTTCACCGGCGGTGAAGGCCACGATATGGGCGTTTTAATGGGTCGCGAGAACATGATGTTCGGCGGTGATGGTAATGATACGGCGGTTGTGGCCGGACGCATTAACCACGTCTTTATGGGCGCGGGTGATGATCAATCTTTTGTCTTTGGCGAAGGTGGTGAGATCACCATGGGGTCAGGTAATGACTATGTAGTCACTTCAGGTAACTTCAACCGTGTGGACATGGGAGACGATCAAGACTTTGCTGTAACCATCGGTAATAACAACCAACTTGATCTTGGTGCAGGCAATGACTTTGCGAGAGTCTTTGGCAATCACAACCGAATTGATGCTGGCCAAGGAAACGATGAAGTCAAACTGATGGGTTACCATGCTTCGATTAATGCTGGCGAGGGCGAGGATTACTTAATTGCCGCCGCCATCTCAAAATTCAGCACATTAAACGGTGGTGAAGGTAGCGATGTCATGGTGCTTGGGGGTTACCAAAATACGTTCAAAGGCGGTGCTGGCGTAGACAGTTTTGTGGTCAGTGGTGAGGTGATCGATAACGTGGTTGAAGATATTCGCCAAGGTGAAAACATCATCTTCAACGGTATTGATTGGAACCGTTTATGGTTTGAGCGTAGTGGTTACGATCTGAAAATCTCTATGGCACGCCATACTGATACCTCTTCCGATCAAACGCTATTTGATGCGTTAGGTTGTGTGACTTTCAATGATTATTTTGCAAATAATCGAGCCAAACTTATTATCGGTTTAGGTGAAAAAGACGCTCAAGGCGAGCAGGAATATACCTGTTTGACTGATAATGCGTTAGACAACCTCATTCAAGCGATGAGTTCCTTTGCGCCTAAGGTGGGAGAAAGCAACTTTATGGATGGATTAGCTTCTCAGCCTCAGCAAGCGATTATGGCCGCATGGTCGGATGTGAATACCGGGAAGTTTAGCTTGTCGTAATCATGTCTTTCACGGGTTAAAACCAGCCTTTGTAGGCGTGTCTGTTTGACAATAGCGCCCATATAAACCCAAAAACGCCTCCTGATTTTATAGAAAACAGGGGGTGTTTTTTTAGGCTCAAATAGGCAAAACCTAGCCGATACTAGCGAATACGAGTAAACTCTTCTCTTTTCATGGAAGAGCCCAGAAGCAATGTTAAAACAAGATCATAGCCAAGCGATACAACAAAGAATCGATCAAAAAACCAAACCGTTGGGAGCGCTGGGCCAACTTGAGTCATTAGCACACCAGCTCGCCTTAATCCAAAGTCAAAATCAGCCTCAGCCCACTCAGCAGATCACCATTCATAAGCCTACCGTACTGGTCTTTGCTGGCGATCACGGCATTGCAGATGAAGGCATTAGCATTGCGCCAAGCGCGGTGACTCAGCAAATGGTGCTTAACTTTCTGGCGGGTGGTGCGGCCATCAACTGTTTTTGTCGCAGCAATCAAGTCGAGATGAAAGTAATAGATTGCGGGATTTTACTCCCTGTAGAAAGCGACAATCCGCACTTTCTTGTGCAGCGCTTAGGTAGCCGAACGGAGAACTTTGCTCGCCAAGCGGCGATGTCTGTAGAGCAAGTGAAGCAAGGGCTACTGCTAGGCAATCATGCCGTGCAGCAGGTGATCCGTGCGGGGTCCAATATAGTGATGTTTGGTGAAATGGGCATTGGTAATACCAGCAGCGCTTCTGCGATATTAGCGGCGCTTTCTAAACATTCTGTTGAGCAGTGTGTTGGTTACGGCACTGGCATTTCAACACAGCAATATCAGAAAAAAGTAGAGCTGGTGAAGCAAGGCGTAACACGCTGCCGTGGTTTGGATCCAGAAACGGTCCTTGTGGAAGTAGGCGGCTTTGAAATTGTGCAAATGGTCGGAGCATTTTTAGGCGCTTACCAGCAGCAAACGCCGATTCTGGTGGATGGATTTATCGTCACGGTAGCCGCGTATGTGGCCACACTTATTGAACCGGATTGCCGCGAGTTGATGATTTTTGCTCATCAGTCCCATGAATCGGGCCACCAACGCGTACTTGAACAGTTAAACGCGACACCACTGCTTAATTTAGGGTTGAGGTTGGGTGAGGGAACGGGTGCTGTATTAGCCGTACCTTTGGTCAAAGCGGCCGCCGAGTTTTACAACACCATGGCCAGTTTTGCCGACGCAGGAGTGACAGTGTAATGCTGCGCGCTTTAGCTTATCAATTAGAGCTGTTCTGGTTGGCGTTGAGTTTTTTCTCGCGCCTTCCTATTCCTAACAATACGCCCTATTGCAGTGAACGAATGAACCGATCTGGGCGCTATTTTTCCTTGGTTGGTCTATTACTCGGCGCGATCTGCGGTGCCATCTACAGTGTACTGATCCTGATTTTACCAAACGAGGTAAGCATCGCACTGACGATGGTGGCCAGTTTGCTATTAACAGGGGCGTTTCATGAAGATGGCTTAACTGATATGGCGGACGGCATTGGCGGAGGAATGACGGCTGAGCGCCGTTTGAGCATCATGAAAGATAGCCGCATTGGCACTTATGGTGCGGCCAGTTTAGTGATGGCGCTACTGTGTAAGTTTCTCTTTTTAGAGGCGCTACTTGGTTATGGCAACGTATTAATGGTGTGGGTACTGGGCTACAGTTTTAGCCGTGCGATAGCGGCATCGTTGATTTTCGACATGCCGTATGTAAGCGATCTCGATAGCAGCAAAAGTAAGCCGCTAGCCAATAAACAAACCCTTCCAGAGCTCATTTTTCTACTGCTGTGCGGCTTAGCGCCTGCGTTATGGTTTGGTTGGCAGGTAAGCTTAAGTTTGGTATTGGTTGCTGTAGTTTTTCGTATTTTCTTCAAAGCTTGGTTGATGGCGCGTATTGGTGGCTTCACGGGTGATTGCCTTGGCGCTGCACAACAGATTATGGAACTGCTGATCTATCTGCTGCTTATTGTATTCGCTGGGTTGGGTTATTTGAGCATGGGAATGATTGAATAATGGTGCATTTGATTTTGGGTGGCGCGCGTAGCGGTAAGTCTTGTTTCGCTGAACAGGCCGCAAAGCAAGAACACCAAGCCCTGCTAATGCGGCTGCCGCAGGCTCAGCTTAACTATGTTGCCACCGCAATTGCGTTTGATGATGAAATGCAGGCAAGGATTACTCACCACCAGCAGCAAAGAGCGTCGGAATGGCAAGAGCACGAATGCCCTGAACAACTGCCTGAGTTAGTTGCCACTTTTTCAGCACATGATGTGGTATTGGTGGACTGCTTAACGCTGTGGCTGAATAACGTTATCTACAACCATGGCCAGCAAGCTCACGAAGCGGAGATAAAAAAGCGAGTCGAGCAACTCTGTTTTGCCGTTGAGCAAACACCCGCCA
Organism: Vibrio sp. V08_P9A1T1; assembly: GCF_963874405.1. Classification (NCBI taxonomy): domain Bacteria; kingdom Pseudomonadati; phylum Pseudomonadota; class Gammaproteobacteria; order Vibrionales; family Vibrionaceae; genus Vibrio; species Vibrio sp. V08_P9A1T1. The sequence continues at coordinate 225 of NZ_CAWNIB010000277.1, read as the reverse complement.
CTTTGGTTATCGTCGCTAACGAAGTGGGCCTTGGCGTGATCCCGATGGGGGAGGTTTCGCGCTTATTTGTCGATAACGCGGGCTGGCTTAACCAAGCGCTAGCCAAGTTAGCAACCCGAGTGAGCTTTATTGCGGCGGGCTTACCTATTGTTTTAAAAGATATTGTTTTAAAAGTGTCTCCTTTACACACCCTTCGCTTGCGACGAGAATAACATGGTTGCACTC
>NZ_CAWNIB010000276.1:0-17481 GCF_963874405.1 Vibrio sp. V08_P9A1T1 | reverse complement strand
GAACTAGAAATGTGATGTTCATCGTGTGAACGCATAGTCAAGTGGCTGAAAGTAAGGAGTGTTTTTATGGCGAAAGAGGAAAGCTTATTTCGTTTAGAAAGGGTAAAAAGGTTTAATTTTTCAGTGTGGACGGTATTAACCGGAACATTGATTGCTCGTACCAGTTTTTTCATGGCATGGCCATTTTTGATCGTGTTTCTTTACCAAGATTATGGCGCATCGCCGATTGAAGTGGGTGGAATGCTGGCGACCTCTGCTGTTGTAGGAGCAATTACTGGGCTGTATTCAGGGTATCTTTCCGACAAATTTGGTCGCAAGTGGGTGATGGTTCTTGGCAGTGTGATGGCTGCATTTGCCTACAGTGGCATTGGTGTGGCTGATCAAATCTGGCAGTTTTACGTGCTTATCGTCCTTACCGGTTTAATGCGACCAATGATTGAAGCGCCGGGCAAAGCAGTGATTGGTGATAACTTGCCGAATTTGAAAGATCGCGAGCTGGCACTCAACATCCGCTATTTCCTACTCAATCTAGGTGGTGCCATTGGGCCACTGCTTGGGATTACGTTTGGGCTTTCTCACCCACAAACTCTCTTTTTCTTTACCGGCGGCACGTATTTATTGTTTGGCTTTTGGCTGCTGCTCGGTATTGAACGTAAAGGGCGCTACACCAAGCCCGATCGCTCTGGTTTGCCTAATTTTTCTTCGACGCTAAGAGTGATCAGTAAAGATAATATTTTTGTGAAGTTGATGGTGGCGAACTTCATCATGATGTTCATCTATGGGCAGGTAGAATCGTCTATTCCACAAGTGATTGTACGCACCAGTGCCGCCGATGCAGCGCAAATTGTCGCAGGGTTAGTGCTGGTAAATACCATGACCATTATCATCTTCCAGTTCCCAATGTTGAAGTGGTTGGAAAACGTCCCGCTGTTTGTACGAACTCGGATCGGCATGTTATTGATGGGGCTTGCGCAACTCGGCTTTCTGTTTACCCCTGCAGATTTACCGATTGGTTGGGCGCTCGCTTGCTTTGTTTTGAGTATGGGCGAAGTCATTGCTTTTCCAACCTTAAACGTACAAATAGACCGCATGGCTCCCGCCCATTTGCGTGGTTCTTACTTTGGTGCCGCCGCGCTTTATTCGTTAGGTTTTGCGATTGCGCCACTGGTTGGGGGGGCGGTGATTGGATACCTCAATTCAAACTGGCTGTTTGGCCTTTGCTTTGTGCTGTGCTTAGTGATGATTTGGCTTTACTGGGTCGCAGAGCATCAGCCCGATACGGTCGAGCGTGAACCCATTACTCAAGCTTAATTTGTTCTTTTTGTAAGGCTCTCATCGAGAGCCTTAACATCGCTATTTTTTTATCGCTACGCCAACTTCCAGCTTATCTAGCCATTCCAAAAATCGTTGAACATCATCGCCCCGAAAAATAGCGCCATGTTGCGGACACATCATCTCAATATCCAGCTGGCTGACTCGCTCAATCCAATCACTTTTGGCGCGGTTAGATGGCATCCAACGTTGATGAAAATAAGTCATTTTTGGAATATGGCTTTGAAAATCTTCTACAAAAAAAGAGGCGTTAGGGCTGTCGAGCGCGGCACCAATATCGCCAGACATCAATATTTTTGCATCAGGGTCGTAAACCGAAAAGTTACCAGAAGAGTGCATGTAATGTGCTGGGATAAAGTGCAGGTCATGGCCTGATAAGGACACTTTTCCACCTTCATCTTTGATGGGGGAGAATTGAATTGACTCCATACCAAAATGGCGGATAAACCCTTCCCACAACCAAGGTGAATGTAATGTTGCACTGGGCAGTGCTTTATCCCATAAACCGAGGGAAGAGATGATGTCTGGATCTTGGTGAGAGGCAAAAAGATGCTTGATATGTTCAATCGGCACTTCTTTCACGACGCAACCGAGCATCGCCGAAAACAGTTCAATGCCACCGGGGTCTAGCAATATCGCTTGATCACGATTGACTATCATATATTGGTTGGTATCAATGATTTTTTCTGGTTTGTTTGGATCGCGAGCAAACATCACCCAGCGATGATGGCCGCGTTCAAATAGTATTTTTGATTGCATAGTTCACCTGAGAAAAGAGAGAGAATGTTTTGAGCGATAGCATGACGTGAGCTTGAATTTCTTTTGCCAGTTCAGCGACGTTATTCGCAATGCTTTGCAGTTGGGCTTGATATCGCTCATCTGCTTGAGAGGCTTCCACGCTCAGCATGATCGAGATGATTTGTGCAATGCGCAGGTTGTCGTACAAGGTTTGCAATAACTCGTGCAGGTTTTGAGCTTCAGAGTAGAAACTGTGACTGAGTTTGCTATATTCCTCTTGGTTTTGATGATGTACGACATCCAAACTGTGTAAATGCCGAGCGTTATGCGCTTGTATATACACATTTTCAAAACGTTCAAGCGCAGCGCGTGCACGAGTCCTTGCGGTTGCGAGTTGGCTGATACGCTGCGCCTTCAAGTTGATGGTGTGCGACGCCTCTAGCGTGACGCGGACTAAATCATCAATCGAATCAGTAATTGGCCGAAAACCTGCGGCACTTTCGCCCGCACGCAGAGCCAGAGCTCTGGCATTGCTGGCGACAAGCAGTAATTTTTTTGCAATGAGTACGCTTTGGTTTAGCTCTGCTGCCACTTCCGCCGCAATTACGAAAACCGGTTTGTTGTCCATAGTTATCGAAAATATTCATCAACTTAACGTGTGTTAACTATAGACCAAATTCATATTTTTGAGACTAGATTGCTCGCTTGGGTTCTGTGTTACCTAAACTCAATGGTTTTTCTGCTGCTCAACTTGCCGAAGTGCACGTTGGTACATCGCCCACGCGGCAAGGCCTGCGAGGATATTACCGACCAACGCCCCGATAAACAGGCCATGCAGCGCCGCTATTTGAGCGCCAACCCATAAACAGGGTAAGAAGAACACAAACAGGCGCAGCGCGGAAATGGTTAAGGCGGTGTATGATTTTGCCAACGCATTAGAAACCGAGACCATTAACATGCAGATACCAAGCGGCCCTAAACTGATTGGCACGATCATTAAGTGCCAGTGCAAAATGGATTCGACACTTTGTTCGCTGGTCATCAGCGCGGCAAGGTGGCCGGATAATAGATAGGTCACTACGGCGATGATGAGCTGAAACCCAAGAATAAATTGGCACGCAACACGAACCAATTTTCGAATGTCTTGCAATTGGCCTGCGCCAAGCAAACGACCCACCATCGGTGGCATCGACATAGTTAATGCCAATATCGCGACCATCGCAAAAAACTCAAAACGAGATCCTAACGCCCATGCCGCGACAGCTGCGGTGCCGAAACTGGCCAATAGTTTGGTTGCCAGCATCGAAGAAAGCGGTGGAAGAAGCTGGCTTATCATGGCTGGCCCCATGATATGGCTGATAGAGCGAATACTTTTCCCTACATCCAAATCTGACCAATCAAACAGCATCCAGTGCCTTTTCGACACCTTGGGCGCAACCACGAACACGCCAATCCCAAAGGCTAAAATGGTCGCCAGCGCTGCGCCTTCAATACCCAAATCAAAAGTGAAGATAAAAATAGGGTCTAAAATCAGGTTTAAAATGCTGGTGACCATCATCATAGTACCCGGCAACATAGTATTACCATTGGCTCGACACAGGCTGTATAAAAAGTACAGCACCGCGCCCACCCAAGCACTGATTAACCAATAAATCCAGTAGCTGTCGACGATCTGATACACAGATTCAGGAGCGCTGAGTAGCGCTAAGATGGGATGACGCAGTAAATAGATAATCACTGAAAACAGAGCAACCCCAATGCTGCCGATAGCGACGACTAACCCACCAAGCTGCTTCGCGTAGCGAATTTGGTTCGCACCCAATGCGCGAGCAATCACCGCTGTGGTCGCAATGCCAAGCCCAACCTGAAGGCCAATAATGATCATCTGAATGGGTAATGTAAACCCTTGCGCGGCAAGGGGTAACACGCCAAGTTGGCCGATAAACGCACTATCGACCAGTTGGAAGCTCATGAGGGACAGCACACCAAACATCATCGGCCAAGTCATTTGCAAGAGTTGGCGCGTGAGTGAAGGTGGAGATAACGGAGTGGTGTTTGACATTGCTCGGCTCAACTATATGGGTAGAGGTTTTAATATGTGGCCTGTGCGGTGAAAAACAAGCTCAGAATGGTTTGTACGTTATGTGCGTTGAGTATGTTAACAGCTATACGTGAAGAGAGCGACGTTCATCCCCATCGAGTTGTTCCGTGCAATGACATGAAAATCATCATATTGATGAAATATTTCATAAAAACCTAACCATTTGGTGAATACTTGAGCGTTAATCTCGTGATGAACTCGTCCTATTTCTATGAAATGAAACCGATTTCATTTCTGCTTTGTGAATCAATTTGCGTTTAATGTATTGATGGTGTTAATAAAAAATAACAATAACGCTCTTCCTCAGTTTCATCGCCAAAAGCAGTCGAGCGCGCTGTGAAGCGACACCTAATTTTCACTTGTTTCATTTTTTAAACTGACCACAGAACAAAAACAAACCAAGTGATTAATAGGACTTAACATGAAAAATTATAAGCTTCTACCTCTATCCCTAGCTGTGGCTGCCGTACTCTCTTCTGCTCCTTCTTTTGCCAATGATCCAATGCCAAATCCTGAGGTGTTGGATCAAGATCAACAACCACTGGTGCTGACACCAGATATAAACGTTCCCGCGGGTATCGTATTTTCTGGTTATGCTCGCTATGGTGCAGCCTACCAAAATGGCGATGTCAAACTGGTTGAAACCAATGGCCGTTTAAACGGTAACTCAACAGGCCGTTTAGGAAACGAAGGTAACGGTGGTGAGTTCCAATTTGGTAAAGGATTCGTCAGTGACAGCGGTGCTATTTGGGATGTGGTGGTGATGTTCAACCATTGGGGTGATGAGGTGGGTGTGCCTAAAGCTTACGCTGGCGGAACCAACATTTTTGAAAGCCAACCTGAACTTTATGTATGGGCTGGTCGAGACTTTCACCAACGTATTTCAACGAATTTGAACGACTATTTTTGGATGACGCATGATGGGCAAGGTGGTGGTTTCTACAACCTTAATCTAGGAGGCATTAAATTCGACGCCAGTGTCGTCAGTGCAACGGGGGCTTCTCCTAGCGATCATCCAGATGGTAATTACGCATTGACCACCAAAATCCACGGCATTCAATTTTCTGATACAACCAATCTCAGCATTTATGCTAACTACGGCTTTGATGACAATTCGGATCCAACGGCCAAAAAACTCAACGCGTTTCAAGTGGCGGGTGAATTGAAGTTTGGGGATGACCGTTTGGTGGTGCGTTATGCTGATAACGCCAAAGACAGTGTTTTTTGGAAAACGGAGAATCAATCAGCGTTGTTGGTGAGCTTTGATGGGAGTAAGGCGCTGGGAGACAATGCGGCGATCGAATACTTAGCGGCTTATCAAGCCTACGAAGATGGTGCATACAAACAGTATGACCGTACTAACTACAACGTGTTGGTTCGTCCGATGTATTTTTGGGATGAGACCAACTCAACGTGGTTAGAAGCTGGCTATGATGTTGTGGATTTTGACAACATCGACGCCACCAACTCTTCTTGGAAAGTGACACTATCGCAGAACATTTCGTTTGGTAAAGGTGCAGGCGCTCGACCAATGCTCCGTTTCTATGCCACTTTGGGTGATGCCGATAACGAAACTGTGATCGACAAAGACGGCCTATTTAAAGCCGCAAGTAACCCAGATACGGTAACGATTGGCGCGATGTGGGAAGCGTGGTGGTAACCCCATATTTGATCATTAACTGTCCATTCTTTTTTCACGGCTCGCTCGATGCCTGCCGTGGTTTTTAACCTCCAGCGATACACTTACGCTTTCGGGCCACATTAGTGGCCCTTTTTTATTTACGGTAATCGGCCACCATCTTTTTCTCTCTTCCGATTGCCATGAAACAGTTTCATGGCTGCCTGGGAAACTGCTGTGGCTTTCAATGTTTAGATAATTGTCATTTGTGTGCCTAGTTCGATGTGATTTCTCTCACGCTAAAGCGAGGGGATATCTTGAATACTAGCTCATGAAAGCGGTTTCTTGTTGGTTTTGTCAGTAATGTTGTGAGGCGAGAGTGGCGACAATTAAAGATGTATCTGATCATGCAGGTGTATCGCAAGCGACGGTGTCGCGGGTGATTAATGGAACTAGCCGTGTTAGCCACGATAAAAAACTCAGAGTCGAAAAGGCGATTAAAGATCTTGGTTACCGCCCCAATTCTATTGCTCAAGCACTGGCCTCAAGCCGTACGGGGAGCATCGGCATCATAGTACCGGAATTAGGGGGCCCTTTTTATTCAAGCATTTTGCACAACATTGAAGAGCAACTGCGTAAGTTTGGCTACCACGTCGTCGTGACAGCAGGCTCGAACACAGAGCAAGGGCAAAAAGAGTCGGTGCAATTTCTGCTAGGTCGCCGAGTCGATGCATTAATTCTTCATACCCAACATCTAACCGATGACTACTTGATTGAGTTGGATCAACAAGGGGTTCATTTGGTGCTAGTGAACCGTTTTATTCCTGAAATGGCCAGCAGCTGTATTGACATTGATAACGAGATAGGTGGCTTTTTGGCAACACAGTATTTACTCAGTCAGGGTCATCAACGAATTGCTTGTATTACTGGGCCATTGGATAAATCTGATGCGCGAGGCCGTTTGCAAGGCTACCGAAAAGCGTTGGAAGAGGCTGGGCTTGACTATGAAGAAGCGCTCGTGTCTGAAGCTGGTTTTACCGAAGAATCCGGCGTCAAAGCGATGCGCAAATTACTGATGCGTCACTGTGAATTTAGCGCCGTATTTGCTTCAAACGATCATATGGCATTTGGTGCATTTGAAGAGTTGCGCCGTGTCGGGTTGCAAATACCACAACACATATCCTTGGTTGGATTTGACGATATTTTATTCGCGCGTTACCTCACCCCAGCGTTAACGACCGTGAATTTCCCTCTTGAACAGATGAGCTTAGAAGCGGTTCAGCTCGTTATTCAAAAGCTGCACAAAAACAAACGCGACGTGAACTTCAAATTATCCCCTTCGTTGGTGATACGAGACTCCGTCAAAAATTTACTCAACACCCTATAAACCTAACAATAAAGATATTAAGGATGAATCATGAAATTTAAGACCTTAGTGCTATCAAGCGCCGTGGCTTTAGGATTTTCTTCGCTTACATATGCTGCCGACCACACCATCCGTTTAGACGGTTTCCCCGACTTTGATAGCAGTTTGAAAGTCTTATTGCCGGACTTTGAACAAAAGAGTGGTATCAAGGTTGACTATTTAATGAATAACCACGGCGACCACCACACCAAGCTGACGACGAACCTTGCCACAGGCTCCGGAGCGGGGGATGTGATTGTGGTTGATGTAGAGAAAATTGGTCCCTTTGTTGCCTCCGGTGGCTTAGTCAATTTGTCGGAAAAATATGGCGCGGACAAATTCCAAGACCATTTTGCACCTTATGCTTGGGCACAAGGCAAGGGTGGCGATGGCCATATGTATGGCATTCCTGTCGACCTTGGCCCAGGCGTGATGTACTACCGAACCGATGTGTTTGAAAAGGCGGGGATTGACATCAATCAAGCGATAAAAGATTGGGACTCCTACATCAAAGCCGGTGAAATATTGAAGAAACAAAACGTACAGCTGATTGCATCCGCCGCTGATGTAGCACAAGCGATCATTTTTACCACGGTTCCTGACGGCGAAGGATTGTATTTTGATAGTAAGGGAAATTCAGTCGTCACTTCCGAACGTTTTGTACATGCATTTGAAGTGGCAAAAACGATTCGTGAAAAAGGGCTAGATGGCCGAATTTTGGCATGGTCTAACGAATGGTATGAAGGTTTCCGTAACGGTACTTTTGCTACTCAGCTTTCTGGTGCGTGGTTGCTCGGACATCTAAAAAACTGGATTGCGCCAGATACAGCAGGCAAATGGGCCGTATCAAACCTTCCTGATGGTATTTACGGCAGTTGGGGCGGTTCATTTCTCTCAATCCCTACTCAGTCAAAACATCAAGATGACGCGTGGAAGCTGATTGAGTACATGACAACCAACCGTGATGTGCAGCTTAAAGCGTTCGAAACGATTGCCGCGTTCCCCTCTAATGTCACGACTTACGATGACCCAATGTTCAATGAAGAAATTGAATTTCTAGGTGGTCAAAAAGCGCGTTTGTTGTTTGCGAATGTGGCAAAAAACATCAAACCAGTCGCGCCTGCGAAAGGTGACCATGTGGCTCGTTCTATCATCTTAGAAAATGCACTGATGGAAGTGTTGGATGAAGGCAAAGACATCAAAGCCGCACTGAAAGATGCAGAACGTTTAATTCAGCGTCGTACCCGTAATATGCAATAGCACGGTCATCATTAAAAAAGAACCGCCAGCGGTGCTGGTGGTTCACTAAGCGTAAGTTATAGAAGGCATGATGTTATGCCTAAGAGGTCGTTATTATGAATCACGTTACGAGCAACGCTGTGCAAGCGCCATCGGGTCGACGTTTTTTTTCTCACCTGAGTTTGAAAGCGCTTACACCGTACGGGTTTCTATTGCCGTTTTTGATTATTTTTTCTGTTTTTGGAGTTTTTCCTCTCCTGTTTTCTGTCTATCTCTCTTTCCATGCGTGGAACCCCGTCGAAGGGGTTGCCGCCATGAATTATGTGGGATTTGATAACTACCAAGTTGCACTGACCGACCCTTGGTTGTGGCGTTCATTAAGCAATACATTGTGGTTGGCGATAACCTCGGGCGTTGCTCAACATTTAGTGGCTATTCCAGTGGCCTATATTTTGGTTTCATTGGGCGATCGGCTGCGTCATTGGCTGACATCCGCTTATTTTTTGCCATTCATTACCTCAACGGTGGCGGCGTCGCTCATCTTCTTCAATATGTATTCACCCAATTCGGGCATCATCAACCAAAGCTTAATGGCTTTAGCTGATAGCAGTGTCTTTGGCTGGGCATTTTCTTGGCTTAATGAGTATCAACCTATCCGTTGGTTAGATGATGCCAACATGATCAAACCCTCGATTGCCATCATGGTTTTTTGGAAATACACCGGTTTTAACATCGTGTTGTACACCACAGGTTTAATGACCATTCCCAAAGAAATTTTAGAGGCCGCGCGGATGGATGGCGCTAACGCCTTTCGCCGTTTTTGGAATATCTCACTGCCGATGATTCGCCCTTTCGTTTTCTTTGCCGTCACCATGACCATCATTGGCAACTTACAACTGTTTGAAGAACCGTTTGTATTAACGCGTGGCACCGGAGGCGTAGGCCAAGCAGGCTTAACCATCTCAATGTATCTCTACAAAGTGGGCTGGGAGTGGCTAGAGATGGGCACGGCATCCGCTATTTCTTGGCTGCTGTTTGCGCTGATTGCAACTTGTACTGCGATTCAGTTTTTCTTCTTTGGTAAAAAAGGGTTGGGGGAGTAATAGCATGTCAATCCACGCTTTAAAACTCAGTGATCGCAGCATTGAACTCATCACTAAAGTAATGATGGCGCTACTGGCGGTTGTATTGATTGTCTCGGCGTTGATCACTGTTTTCCCATTTTTGTGGTCGGCGCTGCTGTCAACGCGCGATCGTACGGAAATCTTCGGTTCAGGCATCAGCTTTGCCATTGGGGATAGCTTAGCCATTAACTATGCAAAGCTGTTGCAGATTATGCCGTTTTGGCAGGCGATGTTTAACTCTATCTACATTGCCTTTTTAGGCACCACTATCTCACTGTTGTTTTGCAGTATGGGCGGTTACGCGTTTGCTGTGTTTCAGTTCAAAGGTAAGAACGCGCTATTTGGCATGTTGGTGGCTTCCATGATGATCCCACCCGTCTTGAGCTTGATCCCCTATTTTATGATCGTGAAATTTCTGGGTTTGATGGATAACCACATGGCGGTTTGGCTGCCGTTTACCACCACTCCATTTGGGATTTTTCTAATGCGCCAACACGTGATGGCCTCTATTCCTAAAGAGTTATTAGAAGCGGCCAAACTCGATGGCGCGGGAGAGTTTCGTACTTACTGGAGCGTTGTTTTGCCGTTGATGAAACCAGCGTTGGCAACACTGGCGATTGTACAGTTTGTTTTTTTCTGGAACAGCTTTATGAATCCGTTAGTGGTGCTCACATCGCCAGAAAACTACGTCATTACTCAGGCGTTACGTAGCGTGCAAGGCATTCCAAATACGCCTTGGGGTGCGGTGATGCTTGGCACCACCATTTCTATATTGCCGTTGGTGACTATCTATCTCTTTGCGTCCAAACAGATGATAAGCGGCTTAACATCCGGTGCAGTAAAAGGCTAATTGGCCTTTAATCCCTCATTTTAGTTACTCATGCTGGCGTGGTTTTGTTGAAAGAAGGCGCAGTGTGAAGGAGAAAAATTATGGCAAAAGTTGAATTTAAGAACATTAAGAAGTCGTTTGGTCATGTGGATGTTGTTAGGCATTTTAATTTCACGGTGAATGATGGTGAGTTTGTGGTATTTCTTGGCCCATCGGGTTGCGGAAAATCAACCACATTACGCATGTTGGCGGGGCTGGAGTCGATTACGGCCGGTGATATTTACGTTGGTGACAAGTGGATGAATAACGTAGATGCCAAAGATAGAGACTTAGCGATGGTGTTCCAAAGTTATGCGCTTTACCCACATATGAGCGTGTATGAAAACATCGCGTTTGCATTGAAGTTAAAAGGCATGCCAAAAACTGAAATCGATAAGGAAGTGCGTAAAGCGGCAAAAATGTTAGAGCTTGACCCGCTCCTTGATCGTAAGCCTAAAGAGTTATCTGGCGGTCAACGCCAACGCGTGGCGATGGGGCGTGCCATGGTGCGTACGCCAAAAGTGTTCTTGTTTGATGAGCCACTTTCTAACTTAGATGCCAAACTTCGTGGTGTGATGCGCGAAGAGATCAAGCAGTTACATCGTCAGCTTAAAACCACCACTATTTATGTTACGCATGATCAAATTGAGGCGATGACGCTCGCTGATCGCATTGTGATCCTCAAAGATGGCTATGTTGCGCAAGTCGGTACACCAACAGAGGTGTTTCAACGCCCGGCGAACAAATTTGTGGCGCAGTTTATTGGTAACCCTTCGATGAACATGCTTGATGCACAACTTATCCAGCAAGATGGCGAATGGCTTATCCAACTGGGTGACATCTTTATCCCGCTTCCCGAGCGATTTAAAGCGCATGCGTCTAAAAACCTCGCATTGCATGTCGGTATTCGTCCCACCGATATTCACTTACGTGCAGAACAAGTTAACCATGAACGCGTCTTGCCAATCGCCGTTACGCTCAAAGATAAAGAGTTGCTCGGTGCGAGTATTTTGTTGAAAACCCATGTTGCAGGCCAGCCTTTGATGGTGGAAACCCAAGCGGCAGAGGTAGAGGTGACGAAGGTTACACTCTATCTCGACCTAGATGCGATTCATATTTTTGATGCGCTGAGTGAAAACTCATTGGCCAGTTTTTAATGGTGAACAAGACGATGACAATAATAAAGCAAGCCCCTTATTTCGACGTTTGGCCCAAAATAGAATCAGCAATCAAAGCTGACCCTGAAATTGAACAGCAAGTAGCAAGAATCGTAGGGTTGATGACCTTAGAAGAAAAAATTGGCCAGATTATCCAACCAGAAATCCGCGATATTACGCCGCAAGAAATCATCGATTATAAGATTGGTACGGTACTCAATGGTGGTGGCTCTTGGCCAAACAGCAATAAACATGCACCAGCCAGTGAATGGGTAGCGAAAGCCGATGAATACTGGTTTGCCGCAGAAAAAGCTTATCAAGGTCGCCCATTTCATATTCCGTTTATGTGGGGGACTGACGCAGTACACGGCCACAATAACGTCTTTGGCGCAACCGTATTTCCGCACAATATTGGGTTGGGGTGCGCGCGCAATCCCGCGTTAATTCGCAAAATTGGCCGTATCACGGCACTGGAAATCGCCGCGACGGGTATTGATTGGACCTTTGCACCAACCGTAGCCACCCCTCGTGATTTGCGTTGGGGGCGCTGTTATGAAGGTTACTCTGAAGACCCCGAAGTGACTTATGTTTATGCCAGTGAAATGGTCGCAGGTTTGCAAGGTGACGCCATTGACTTACAAGGTGAGCATCATGTGATCTCAAACGTCAAACATTGGGTGGGCGATGGCGGCACAGTGAATGGTGTTGATCGCGGCAGCAATACTTACAGTGAAGATCTGCTGCGTAACGTGCATGCCATGGGCTATTTCAGTGGCCTTAATGCCGGTGCGCAAGTGGTGATGTCTTCATTTAATTCGTGGGATAACCAAGCGAACTACGATCACGCACCGCACATTTCAGGTGATTACAACCTCAAAATTCATGGCAGTAAGTACCTACTCACTGATGTTTTGAAAGATCAAATGGGCTTTGATGGATTAGTTGTAACCGATTGGCATGGTCATTCTGAAGTCAGTAAATGTACCGATGGTAATGCGACTTACGCTATCAATGCGGGTAACGATATTTTAATGATCCCTATCCGTGAGCATTGGCAATCAGCCTATCGTCAAGCGGTGAGCGATGCCAAAAGTGGAGTACTGAGCCAGAGCCGAATTGATGATGCTGTGACGCGTATTTTACGGGTGAAAATGCGCGCGGGTTTATGGAAAAAACCGCATCCTTCAGCGCGAGCTTTGGCTGGTCAGCAATCTCTGATTGGTTGCTCTGAACATCGTGCTATCGCTCGCCAAGCTGTTCAGCAATCGATGGTACTGTTGAAAAATAACAAGGGTATTTTACCACTCAAACGTGGGTGCAAGGTTGTGTTAACGGGCAGCGGCGCCAATGATTTGCAAAAGCAAGCGGGCGGGTGGAACCTCACTTGGCAAGGGGATGAAAATAACTTAGCCGATTTCCCCGGAGCCACCACAGTGAAAATGGCGTTAGAAGCCGAATTGGGCATAGATAATGTTTGCTACGATCCAGAATTAACGGGTGATTGGCAAGCGGGTGATATTGCGGTTGTGGTGTTTGGTGAAGATCCTTATTCTGAAATGATGGGTGATATCAAAGCGTGGCAATCTTTGGAGTTTTCAACCTTGAAACGTCGCTACCGAGCAGATAGCGAAAAAATCAAAGCATTTCATAAGCGCGGCGTAAAAGTGGTATCGATTTTCTTTAGCGGTCGTCCACTGTTTGTCAATGAAGAAATATCCTTGTCTGATGCTTTTGTTGCGGCATTTTTACCCGGCAGCGAAGGACGTGGCATTACTGATGTTTTAGTGGCTAAAGAGAATGGTGAAGTTAATATCGACTTCTCTGGTACCTTGTCATTCAGTTGGCCCAATAAAAAGCGCAGCACCTGTGTGAACCGTATTCCTCCTCATATTCCCAACTATGTCGTGCCTGAATGTGAGCAGTCTCCTGTTGGGGAACATGCTCCTTTATTTGAATACGGTTATGGGCTTAATTACGCTGAAAAAAAACAAACTCGAGATTTGGATAACCTTGATTTAGATATCGACTCAGAAGAAGCAAAATGGCAAGCAACACGTGCAGAGCATCTGTATGGCATTATGGCGACGATAGGCGATTATCAACTTAAAGTGTCGGATGCTGAACATTGGATGGGCGTGGATGTCTCACGCAACAACGTGATGAAACTCGGTGCTGTCCGAACTAAGCCGTATAACTACCAGCAGCAGCAAGACGCCGTTGAGGTAGAAATTCTGGGGGGTGGAGCAATGGTTTATGCGCAAACGGGGCTAGGGCAAGCGGAAGATTTCAGCCATTACGATAATGCGCATGGCGTGGTCAGTTTTGAGATTAAAGTGCTCAGAGCGGCAACAGAACCTGTTTATTTGTCACTGCAACGCGCCGTTGTTCCTGGATGTTTGGGGGATATTGATAACGTGGTTAAAGTGGACGTCAGCCACTACTTTTCCACCGTCAATGATAGCTTTACGCGCGTGAACATTGCTTGTTCACATTTCTCTGAGCAGGGATTAAGTTTTACTCATCTCGACACGCCCTTCTCATTATTTACTAATGGTGAGTGTCAATTTGTGATCGCCAATATATGTTGGGATACACAGTAAAAAGAAACGATAGACTCCTTCTCCGTGTGGAGAAGGAGTGCTTCTAAAGGGCCAAACATCGCCATGAGAAAATCAAAGAAAGCACCCACTGTTTATGATGTCGCTAAGCTTGCCGAAGTTTCGGCAAGCACTGTCTCTCGTTTTTTGAATCGCACAACTTACGTATCGGATGAAAAAAGCCAAAATATTGAACGTGCAATTAAAACCCTTGGCTACAAACCTAGTTACTCAACCAGTCATCTAGGCAATAAGCGTTCGATGACTATTGGTGTATTAGTGCAGCACGCAGAGAGCCCTCACACCAGTCGAATTCTGAATGACATGGAGAAGGTATTAATGACCCAAGGGTATTCACTGGTGATTGCCACAGGTCAGTGGCAGAAAAACTTGGAAGCACATGCACTGGAGTATCTTGCCAGAAGCAATGTCGATGGAATGATCATAGTGACAGGCAGTTTAAAAAGCGATCAAATCCTCAAATATGCTCAATCGATTCCCATCATTGCTGTCGGCCACCAAATTGTTAGTAATAATGTACGTTGCATTAATGTGGACAATGTACTCGGCGGTTATATTGCCACCTTGCACCTATTGCAATTAGGGCACGTGAACATTGCTCATATAAAAGGGCTCGCTAATCAGCCTGATTCAACCGCCCGTTTCACTGGCTACCAAAAAGCGCTTCGTGAAGCGGGAATTAAGCCTATGCCTAAACTCATTAAACAAGGTGACTTTAGCTCTGAATGTGGGTATGAAAAGACGGTTGAACTGTTGCAGTCGAAAGTCCATTTCTCGGCTATTTTTGCTGCTAATGATCAAACGGCTTATGGTGCCATTAAGGCGTTAACTGACCACGGTGTGCGAGTGCCAGATGATGTTTCAGTGATTGGTTTTGATGACTTACCTGTCTCTCAGTATTTCACTCCGGCCCTAACGACATTGCGCCAACCAATTGAAGAGATCGGTGCGGTGTGTGCGCATTCCATTCTCAACTTGCTCAGTGGTGAGAGGCACGATGCTAGGTTACCCCCTATCGATTTAATTGTGCGAGAGTCCACAAAGTCTATCTACCGTTAATAAAAAGCCCTCGTTAGAGGGCTAGTCGGACATGAAATTATAACCGTCGGAATTGGCGAACTAATGTGCCTTGAGAGCTAAGGTTTACCACTAAATCCTCACATTCATCTCGTGTATCACTGGCCAAAATATTGGTCGCAACACAGACATCACTGATCGATTGAACGCTTGAATTCATATCTTCAGTCACGCGTGCCATCTCTTCTACGGCGGTGGCAATTTGTTCATTTCTATCCGTAATATCAATCACTTGTGTAAGTAGCATATTGAGTTTATCGCCAGAGACATTAGCACTATTAACACATAATTTAGATAACTGTGCGCCTTCATGCATCGCATCGACAGCTTGGTGGGTGCTGGTTTGAATCAGCGCAATGACATTTTGGATCTCTTTAGTGGACTCATGGCTGCGTTGTGCCAAGGTGCGAACCTCGTCGGCGACGACCGCAAATCCACGGCCTTGCTCGCCAGCCCGAGCAGCTTCAATAGCGGCGTTAAGTGCCAGCAGGTTGGTTTGCTCAGCGACAGATTGGATCACAATTAACACTTGGCCAATGGTTTTTCCGTGGTCTGCCAATTGTGTGACAACCGATGAAGCGCTGTCTAGTTGGGTTGCGAGCTGTTGCATTGCATTCAATGTATCTTTTACCGAATCCATACCTTCTTCGGCGGCCAATTTTGCTTTCTCGGTTGCGTCTGATGCACTTTGCGCATTTTGTGCAATTTCATTCGCGGTAGAGTGCATTTCATTGATCGCGGCGGCAACTTGTTCTGTTTCTCGTGTTTGACCTTCTAAATTGGTCGCAGTTGTTTTGCAGTTTTTTGAAGATGAATTGGCCGCTTCACCAATTTGTTGGTTTGAATCTTGAATGCGTCCCACCACAGCATTGAGTTCGGATTGGCGCATTTTTAACGCAAGTTTGATTTCAGAAATGTCATCAATATGGCCGTTATACACCAATTCCATTAGTGGGTTATCAAATATCTTGCGTGCTTCGGCACTGAGCGATTCTAAACTGCGAGTTAAATAATAACCTGCAACCATGGACAGTAATAACATCAATACTAAGCCTATTCCCGGAAGAAGAGTGTCAGCCACAAAACTGATGCCTGCAATCGGGACTAAGGCGATGGCCAAACGTTGCCACAGGCGAGTCCGAGGCAGCTTTAACTGCCTGGGTATTTTGCCTGCTTTAAGCTGCGCGTAGATTTTTTCTGCGTTGGTGATGTGTTCTCGACTTGGACACAAACGTACCGACTGAAACTCAACCGTTTTGCCATTTTCGACAATCGGAGAAGCAAACGCATCAACCCAATAATGATCGCCATTTTTACATCTATTTTTGACGATACCCATCCAAGATTGGCCGCGTTTTAAATGCTCCCACATATCTTTAAACGCTTCTGCTGGCATGTCTGGGTGACGAACTAGGTTGTGAGGCTGGTTGATAAGCTCTTCTAATGAGTAGCCCGCCACTTCACAAAACTCTTTACTGGCATAAGTGATATGGCTGCTTGGTTTAGTGACCGATAATAAGTTATAGCTAGGTGGAAACTTGACTTCTTTTTGTGTGACAGGTTGGTTGGTACGCATGATTACCTCGAATTAAATAAGTTAAAAACAAATTAAGCCAAGCTTCTCTAGCGTTAGATGAGGGTGTTATTTATTATTTTTGTTTCCACTGTTATAGATTCGAATCGCTAAGAACGCAATAGAATTAACCAATATAGAATACCTAATTGGTATCATTACTTTTGATATGGATATATGGCCGATTTATAACGTAAATATAACTTACGGCTTGACCTTACGAGTAAGCTTGCCACAATGTGCGCATGCAATAACTGTAGGGAAAACAGTATGATATTTTATTCTTTTGGGCGGCTAAAACCCATCGCGTTACTCTTAACTTCTTTACTTTCATCAACTTCTTTCGCTGCTATCAGTGATGCGCCTGTGGTTGGCGGGCTGTTCAATTCGGCGCAAATATTGAAAAATCAAATGGCGTCGTCTTTAAGCTATTCAACGCGCTTTGCCCGTGATTCGACCTTATTTACCATCGCCGGGGTAACACTCGATAGCTATATCCTTATGTTGCCTTTAGATGCAAAAACAAAAGCTCGCGTTATTGCACAAATTTCTAACCCAACTTACGCCATCCCGCTGGGCTATTTTTTATATCAATATTATGATCGTTATACGGGGTTAGAAAATGATGATG
>NZ_CAWNIB010000275.1:0-17563 GCF_963874405.1 Vibrio sp. V08_P9A1T1 | reverse complement strand
GGTATAGGATCGTTTTGTTTGCTATACACAAATACCGTAGAACCTGGATCTTTGTTATAAATAATGAGATCAGCTTCAATATCTTGTGTATTTTCTCCTTCCCAAGTGGATATGATAATTTGGCAGCCGGGGAAAATTGATCGTAAACGTTGAACAGATATTGAGGTAATAGACGGAGCAATAGGTCCTTGAATAACGAATGTAATCTGCTCGAATAGCATATTTTTACTCTTCATTTTAGCACTTAGAAATAATGTGAAAAGCTTCAGGAATCCAATGAATCCCTCGCTTACGGAATTCTTTCTCAAACGATCGCTTCAATCTATCTAAATTTCCTTTCTTCCAGCTCTCGCCTTGTTGCTGGCAACACTTATCAAAATCAATAATCCATACCTTCTCTTGGTCATCAATCAAGATGTTATGGATATTGAGATCGGTGTGATTGACTTGCGCATCATGCATTTTGCGAATTTCTAGGCCGATTTTCTCATACATTTCAGTCGGTAATGGACGTTCTTGTAAAATAGACACCAGATCGCGGGCGTTCGGGATTTTTTCGCTGAGTAAATCTGCCTGATAACAAAAAGTGCGCTTTACTGCTCGCGCTGCAATCGGGCGTGGAACATTTACCCCAGACTCTCTCAGAGTATTGAGCAATTCGAATTCTTGGAAGCTGCGCGTTTTCTTCCAACCGGAAAAAAAGTAGTGATCACTTACTAACTTACCAAACAATCCACCACGCTTATAGTGGCGTAGTGCTGCTTCTACTTTTTCAGCTTTTACAAACCATGTCGTACCGCGCCCAGTAGCACTACCTGTGACGCTACCAGCTTGCTGCCAATACTCAGGGTTAAAACAGCGGAGCGGATCTTCAACTAGCAAATGCTCGTCATACCAAATTGTTTGATTCTCTTTTTTCAGCGTTTTCATCGTTTCACTTTTTAATGACGAGATTGAATGTGCTTCATCGTGCTTGTTTGGCATTTTACATTTATCAGCGCGGTCTGCATAATTCTTACTAACTTTCTCTATACCGATGTCACTTATGGCTCTCTTTTCTTCTGCTCCACGCTCAATTTGTGTGTTGCGTCTGTCGGCGATTGGCGATGTGTGCAATGCAGTGGCCGCCGTGCAAGCAATTCAACACCAATGGCCTGAAACTCATATCACGTGGATCACTGGAAAAGTGGAAGCGCAGTTACTCACTGATTTGCTTAATGTAAACGTGGTTATATTCGACAAAAAGCAGGGATGGAAAGCATATCAAAAACTGTGGGCAGAACTTAAAGGGCAATCCTTCGATGCGCTTTTGCATATGCAGTACGCCTTTCGTGCCAGTATTGCCACACTGGGTATTAAAGCTAAATATAAACTCGGTTTTGATGCCGCCCGCAGCCAAGATTTCCAGCACCTATTTACCAATGTAAAAGTGATATCGCCTCAAGCGCCTCATGTATTAGATGGCTTACTCGCGTTTGCAAAGTGCCTTGGAATAAAAGAACAAGAACCTAAGTGGTCACTCACTTATTCGGATTCCGATCATCAATGGGCCAAGCAGCAAATTGCACATTCAAAGCGTAATTTAGTCGTGGTTCCTGCCGCGAGTAAGGCTTATAAAAATTGGACCGCTGAAGGTTATGTAGAAGTGATAACGCATGCTCAACAACTTGGTTGGCATATCATTTTAGCCGGTAGCCCTGCGCAAATTGAAGTTGATCTAGCAGCCGAAATAGCGAGTAAACTTACTCAGCCGGTACTTAATGCCGTTGGTAAAAGCCAGCTTAAAGAGATGTTGGCACTGCTCGACTTAGCCGATTTAGTGATAGCGCCAGATACAGGCCCTGCGCACATGGCCAATGCAATGAATACTCCCGTTATCGGTTTATACGCTCACCATAATCCGCAGCGCACAGGGCCTTATCAGTATCGTGATTATGTGGTGTCGGCTTATGAAGAAGCACTGTTTGCCGAAACAGGAAAAACGAAAGAGCAAGTCAGTTGGCGTACTCGCGTCAAAGATGAACAAGCGATGCAGCGTATTCAAGCAAGCCATGTTATCCAAATGTTTGATAAGATAACGGCTGATTTTCAGCTAAACCCAATATCCGAGGAATGAATGTGAGCAAACCTACTTTAGCCGTTGCGCTGATCGTTAAAAATGAAGCGCAACATCTGCAAGCTTGCTTGGAAACCGTTCACCAATGGGTAGATGAAATCGTCGTCTTAGATTCAGGTAGCAGTGATAATACCGAAGAGATTGCACGCCGTTATACTGACAAGTTTTTTGTCAATTCGCAGTGGCTTGGGTTTGGCCCACAGCGCCGCTTAGCGCAGTCGTATGTCGAGTCTGATTATGTGTTGTGGCTAGATGCCGATGAACGCGTGACCAAAGAGTTAAAAGATAGCATTCAGCAAGCGGTCGCCGCTAATAAACCCAATACACTGTATCAATTTGCCCGTTTAAGTTGGGTTTTTGGCCGCTATATTCGCCACTGTGGTTGGTATCCTGATCGCGTATTGCGCCTCTACCCGACTCAATTAACGCAATATAACGAGGCTTTGGTGCATGAAAAAGTCGAAGTCGCAGATGGCATGAAAGTCGAGAATCTTGCAGGTGATGCGATTCACTACACCTATAACGATATTCATCATTATTTGGTTAAATCCGCAGGTTATGCCAAGGCATGGGCAGAGCAACGAGAAAAACGTGGTAAGAAAAGCAGCATTAGCCAAGGTATTTTGCATGCGTTTGGCTGCTTTTTGAAAATGTACGTTTTAAAAGCAGGCTTTTTAGATGGTAAGCAAGGCTTCTTGCTTTCTTTATTATCGGCGCACTCAACCTTTGTTAAATACGCCGATTTATGGGTTAGAACCAGTACTGAGCCGCCCAAGGGTTAAGTTCAGCTAATACCGCATTAATATCAATGCGGCTCATATCTGCCTGAGTTTCTTTGTCTTTTGCTTGTGGTGGACAAAAAGCGATATGGCGACCTTGTGAATTCAATGGTCGCCAACGCAGTGGCGTGGCTGAACGTTTGGCGGGGAAAAAGCCAACTGTGGGCACATCAATCGCGGCGGCAATATGCAAAGGCCCGGTTGAACCTGCGATAAAAATATCAGCGCAAGCAATCGAGCGTGAGAAATCAACAAGCCCTTCGTTTTTATCATACAATGCCGCTCGCCCGCCCTTTTCTTCAATCAAAGCTTTTAACTGCGCCGCTTTCACCTCTTCTCCCGGCCCGGCGGTAAGGATGATTTCTTGCTTACCATCAATCCCCATCACTAACTGCGTGTATTGCTCTAGCGACAAATTATTCGCCGAACCGCCGCTTCCGGCATGAACAAACACCCACGGTTTACTTATATCGAGATGAAGTTGCGCAGCCAGTTTGCTTTTTTGTTCAGCAAGCATCGCTTGGTCAAATTGCAGATAAGGTGCGCTCGGCTCGACAAGCTCTTTGCCAATATCATGCAAAAAAGCGCGTACCAAATCTAAGTTATACTCATATTCTGGTTTGGCTGATTGAGAGCGTTTTTGCTTAATTCGTTTGTTGTAAAAAATTTGAGCGAATTTAGTCGCTGGCGCTAAACGATAAGGAATACGAGATTTCCAAACTAATAGTGCATTGTAAGTGGTCGAGAAGAAGTTGATCGAGGCATCAAAGTGTTGCTGTTTAATCGATTGAATACATTGCTTTTTCTGCGCAGAGGACGCGTTTTCCGTTGGGTCGACCATCACCGTATCAATCCACGGGCAAAGCTCGGCCAGCGCGACAGTATAGCTGGGGACTAACGCGGTAATATGGCAATCTGGCAACGAGGCTTTTAACATCGCAAAACTTGGCCAAGCCAGCATGAAATCACCAATTTTATCGTTACGGATCACCAACAACTTGTTCATCGTCTCTTCTCTCACTCGCTAAGCGTCACAGTTTAATGCGGGCTACATCATACCGAGTTCAATAGGTAATTTTGAGTCTTTTTGTTAATATCAGTGCCAGTTAACCAATATGAGCCTTCCAATGTGAGCCAAAAAAGAATTTCGCGTGTGATTTATCCCGGCACTTTTGACCCCATCACCAATGGTCATTTGGATCTGATCGAACGCGCCGCCAATATGTTTGATGAAGTGATCATCGCCGTCGCCGCCAGCCCAAGCAAAAACACCATGTTTACTCTGCAAGAACGGGTCGCCTTTGCCAGCGCCGTCACTCAACATTTAGAGAATGTCACTGCCAAAGGATTTGCTGGGTTAATGGTCGATTTTGCGCGTGATGAAAAAGCCAATGTGCTGATCCGCGGTTTGCGTACTACGGTTGACTTCGAGTATGAATTTGGTTTGACCAACATGTACCGCCGTTTGATGCCGGGGCTGGAAAGTGTGTTTCTTACGCCATCAGAGGAGCATGCGTTTATCTCCTCCACCATTGTACGAGAAGTGGCGATTCATGGTGGAGAAGTTGATCAATTTGTTCCTGACATTGTCGCTAACGCCTTGCATGGCAAGAAAATATAGCCTTTAGGACATACCTTATTTTTGGCAAGTAGAGCAGAAAAAGGTGTTACGCTGACCAATTTTCAGCGCTTCAATCGCTTGCCCACACGCTGGGCAAGGCTGCTGCGCTTTACCATACACATTAAGCTCTTGAGCAAAATAGCCCGGTTTGCCATCCGCTTGTGCAAAATCTTTTAAGGTTGTGCCACCTTGTTGAATCGCCGTTGCTAAGACTGATTTAATTTCTCGCACGAGGCAATTCCATTCAGTCAGTGTCAGCGAATGAGCGGGCCGAGTGGGGAGAATTCGCGCATTAAACAGTGATTCACTCGCGTAGATATTGCCTACGCCAACCACTACTTTATTTTCCATAATAAATTGCTTAACAGCGATACGTTTATTGTTCGCTTTTTGCACAATATAATCTGCATCAAAATCATCGGTTAATGGCTCAGGACCGATATTACTCAACACCGAGTGGCTTGCTCCTTGTTCGCACCATAGCCAAGCGCCAAATCGACGTGGATCGTGGTAGCGCAGTACCTTGCCATTGGTTAATCGCAGATCAACGTGATCATGCTTACCTGCCGGAAAATCACACTCCAATACTCGCAATGAACCTGACATTCCCAAGTGAACAATCGCACTGCCAATATCGGTCTCTATCAGTAAATATTTGGCCCGGCGGGATATATTGCGGATCACTTGCCCTTCTAACTGTTTCAGCTCTTGAGGGATGGCCCAACGTAATTTTGGCGTGCGAAATGTCAGTTGCTGGATCGTTTGCCCAACTAGATGCGGGCTAATCCCCATTTTACTTACTTCAACTTCGGGTAACTCAGGCATGATAAATCTCGATTCTTCGTTCGTCGTTATTGGTTTGTTCAACGCTCAAAGAGAAATAATGACTCAGTTCGGAAAAAGAAAAGCTTCTTCTACCGAAAGTGCCACCCATTTCTCTTGCCAATTTTTCAATAACCAAAACTGGGGGGTTTGGTAGTAAGTGATCCTTTGCGGCTCTTCGCGATCCTGATACCACACCTCCACGGTTTGTGGGTTGCGTAGTAGAGACGCAAGCGACTCGTAAGTGGCATCATCTACTTCTGTACCAACTAAACTCTGCCAGCGTTGTGCCAATATTTCAGGAGCAACTGAAATTGCTTTGCTTGATCGCCAACGATTTTGATTCAGTTCAAGTGACCAGTCAGTAAAATGCAGTGCTTGCAGCTGTGCATTTGGATTAATCACATAAGGATAAGGGCTAGCAGGCGGTTCAATAAGATAAGTTTTGATGACTGTGGGTAAATTCAAAATGGCAATAAAAGCAATAACAGCCAAGATAAGAATATTATTCCAACGGCGGCGATTGATACGCATAAGTGATCCCTAAGAGTTTATCTTTGAGTAACTTAGCACATTATAGTGAGAGCTGACATTGCAGGGTACAAATTCCAGACAATAAAAAACCCAGCCAAAGCTGGGTCTTTCAATGCTTACAAAGCGTAAAATCAATTACTTGATTTTGCCTTCTTTGTAAAGAACGTGCTGGCGAACTACTGGATCAAATTTCTTGATCTCAAATTTGCCTGGCATGTTGCGTTTGTTCTTGTCAGTTGTGTAGAAGTGACCAGTACCTGCAGAAGATATTAGTCGAATTTTCTCACGAATGCCTTTAGCCATTGCTCAATTCCTCTTAAACGTTTTCGCCACGTGCACGGATATCAACAAGAACAGCATCAATGCCTTTCTTATCGATGATACGCATGCCTTTAGCAGTTAGACGTAGTTTAACAAAACGTTTTTCGCTCTCTACCCAGAAACGATGAGTTTGTAGGTTCGGCAGAAAACGACGCTTAGTAGCATTTCGTGCGTGTGAACGGTTGTTACCCGTTATTGGACGCTTACCAGTTACTTGGCATACTCGGGACATGAATGTCTTCTCCAAATCGTTTCAGCTCGATATCAACCTTGGTGGCCGAACCTCGTTCTCGATGTATTAAGAAGTTTGAGGTTAAAAACCGTTATGGAAAATCCATACAAGGCTATCAAAGGTCGCGTATTATACTAACTTGACATGCATTGCTCAAGACCCGAACAGATCCTTTTTACGGATTTGGCGATCTTTTTTTAAGCAGAGCTGATTTAGGTTGATAATTTAGTGCGCGAATCATACCAGAATAATCTTAAGTCACAACCTAAAATGTGATTCAAATCCACCCTCTTTCTGCAAAAGAAATTACCTCGCCATCGCCCACCACAAAATGGTCCAAAATACGGATGTCCACTAACGCTAGTGCATCGGTTAATCGACGTGTGATTCTGCGATCGGCTTGGCTAGGCTCAGCAACGCCTGACGGATGATTATGGGCCAATATTAATGCCGCCGCATTATGGTGGAGTGCTCTTTTAACTACCTCTCGAGGGTAAACGCTGGCCGCGTCAATCGTCCCCTCAAACAATACTTCATCGCTGATCACTCGGTGTTGATTATCCAAAAACAGAATATAGAAGGCTTCTCGATGGCGATCGCGTAGCACACTCGATAAATAAAGCTTGGTTTGCTCTGGGCTAGTCAAAGCGCCACCTCGTTTGAGCGTTTCGGCCAAATAGCGCTGCGTCATTTCAAGCACCGCCTGCAATTGAACGTATTTGGCTTCGCCCAACCCTTTATGGCGGCAAAACTCTTGCTGGTTGGCCGAAAAAAGCGCTCGAAGTGATCCAAACTCGCGCAGCAGCAGATCCGAGAGAGCGAGCACATTCATTCCTTGAGTGCCAGTACGAAGGAAAATCGCCAGCAGTTCAGCATCCGATAATGCCTGAGGACCGCGAGCAAGCAATTTTTCCCGTGGCATTGATTCTGTGGGCAGTGATTTGAGGCTCATTAAGCACTCCTAGGGCTAAAGGTACTCAGACAACATAGAGAAATAGCCAAGCCTGCAACTTTGCTTCTCTTTATTTAGGCTTGATTCATGGTTTTTTGTAATTGATAAGTGATGAAAGACGCAGAAACACTCGTCCAATATGAAAGGATTGAGCGGATCATAAGGTCACTCGATGCGAGAGTTGTGCTAACATAATGCGCAGAATTTTTGAGGAAAAGATAATGCAAACACTGGCAGGAAAAAAGATTCTGCTCGGCATTAGCGGCGGTATTGCTGCGTATAAATGTGCTGAGCTAACGCGTCGCTTGATTGAACGAGGCGCTCAAGTACAAGTGGTGATGACCCACGCTGCAAAAGAGTTTATAACGCCACTGACCATGCAAGCCGTCTCTGGCAGGCCAGTTTCAGATAGCTTATTAGACCCAGCCGCCGAAGCGTCTATGGGCCATATTGAACTTGCCAAATGGGCAGACTTAGTCCTACTGGCTCCCGCGACAGCGGATCTCATCGCGCGCGTCGCCGCAGGGATGGGTAATGATTTACTCACCACTTTGATTTTAGCCACCAATGCGCCAGTGGCCGTCTCGCCGGCAATGAATCAGCAGATGTATCGCAATATTGCTACGCAAGAGAATATTGCCACGCTTAAACGCCGAGGCATGATGATTTGGGGCCCAGCAGCTGGTGAACAGGCGTGTGGCGATGTTGGCCCGGGCCGCATGCTTGAGCCAATGCAATTGGTTGAGCGCTGCGAGTTTTTTTTCCAAACAGAGGTAGCAAACAACACACTGCTCGCCGGTAAGTCACTGTTGATTAGTGCAGGTCCAACCCGTGAAGCACTCGATCCAGTCCGCTATATCAGTAACCACAGTTCAGGCAAAATGGGGTATGCGATTGCGCAGGCCGCCGCTCAATTGGGCGCGAAAGTGACTCTGATCAGTGGCCCGGTCAATTTGCTCACACCGCCACAAGTACAACGTATTGATGTGGAAAGTGCCTGCGATATGCATCAGCAAGTGATGGCGCAAGCGCAATCACATGATGTGTTCATCAGTTGCGCCGCCGTAGCCGACTATCGCCCTGAGATCGTCGCCGATCAAAAGATCAAAAAAACCGATGCGAGCGATCACATGCTCATCACCATGGTCAAAAATCCCGACATCGTCGCCAGCGTAGCTGCACTGAAAGAAAACCGCCCGTTCACGGTAGGCTTTGCGGCTGAAACGCAGCAAGTTGAAAAATATGCCCGCGCTAAACTGCTCAACAAAAAACTGGATATGATCTGCGCCAATGATGTTTCTGTTGCGGGCCAAGGCTTTAATAGTAACGACAATGCGCTGACCGTTTATTGGCAAGGCGGAGAGCAAGCATTACCTTTGAGTTCAAAATCTGCATTAGCTCACGCGCTGATGCAACTGATCGCGAGTCAACTGTAGGCTACAAACAGACGTTCTAAGCTTCTTTTAGGGTTCATAGCGTTTATTGGGTGGTAAAATCACCACCCAGTTCAATCATTTTCATTTTTACGCTACGCAGTCCGAAAACTGTCCGTTAAACTACTGCGCTTAATGGACAATACCCAAACCATCTGAAGGGTATAAATATTTGCTCACAAGCATGTGGTAACTAAAAGGAAATCGGGTCATGGCCGTCAATAAGAAAATCAATCGTCGTGAAGAGATTCTACAAGCACTCGCTGAAATGCTGGAATCTAACGATGGTGCATCACGCATCACCACAGCAAAGCTAGCCAAACAAGTGGGCGTTTCTGAAGCGGCTTTGTACCGTCATTTTCCGAGTAAAGCACGGATGTTTGAAGGCTTGATTGAGTTTATTGAAGAGTCTTTAATGTCGCGGATTAATCGCATTTTGGATGAAGAGAAAGATACACTCAACCGCATCCGCTTAGTGCTACAGCTTATCTTGGCTTTTTCGGAACGTAACCCGGGCTTGACACGAATTTTATCCGGCCATGCTCTAATGTTTGAAAATGAGCGACTGCGTGAACGGATCAACCAACTGTTCGAACGCATAGAAACGTCACTACGTCAGATCCTTCGCGAACGTAAACTGCGTGAAGGTAAATCCTTCCCCGTCGACGAAAGCATTTTAGCCGCTCAACTGCTTGGCCAAGTGGAAGGAAGCCTAAATCGCTTTGTGCGATCTGACTTTAAATACCAACCGACGGCAAATTTTGAAGAGTATTGGGCATTATTAAGCGCTCAGATTCAGTAAAAACAAACCACCACCGTCGTGACAAAGAATCATCATCAGTGAAAGAATCAAGAGTAATGAGCAAAGAAAAATACGGTAAACCTGAGTTTTCCCTCTCGCTACTGCACCCTAAATATTGGGGCGTGTGGCTTAGCTTTGGGCTACTCGCTTTAATGGTCAACCTGCTTCCTTATTCTGCGTTACTAAAAATAGGACGCAGCATGGGCGCGTTTGGAATGCGCTTTGCTAACAAGCGAGTACACATTGCCACGCGTAATCTACAGCTATCTTTTCCAGAGAAAAGTGCAGGTGAGATTGAGCATATTGTTAACGAAAACTTTAAAAACACCGGCATGGCACTGATAGAAACCGGAATTACTTGGTTTTGGCCGACTTGGCGTTTTGCTCGCCTGCTTGATGTGAAAGATGTCAGTGCCCTTTTGCAACTCAAACAAGAAAAACGTGGCGCACTGCTGTGTTGCGTACATGCGTTAAATTTAGAAATTACAGCACGTGCTTTTGGTGTAATAGGCCTTGAAGGCTATGGTGTTTACCGCCCACACAGCAACCCTGCGTATGAATTTATCCAATACCGTGGTCGCACACGCAATGGCAATAAACTAATCTACCGCACCGACATTAAACAGATGATCCGCGTACTCAAACAGGGCGAACGCCTATTTTATCTACCCGATCAAGATTACGGCCATAACAAATCGGTGTTTGTTCCCTTCTTTGCGGTCAAAGAAGCGTGTACCACCACAGGCACCAGTATTCTGGCTTATACTAGCCAATGCGCGATTGTCCCTGGTTCAGGGTTTCGAAACGCCAACGGAAAATATGAAATCATCGCCGATAAAACCATTGATGGCGACTATCCAAAAGATGACATGACCGCCGCCGCCGCTTACATGAATAAATACGTTGAAGAAGTGATTCTACGCGCACCAGAACAGTGGATGTGGCTGCATAAGCGTTTTAAATCTTTGCCAGATGAAACGTTAACTAACTCTCGCTATTTATAACTAGAAAAAGGTTTTGCTTTCAATGAGCAACAACGAAAACAGCACAGACAAACACTTGCACAACCCCACATTCCAATGGTCTTTTTTACACCCAAAACATTGGGGAACTTGGATTGGGATCTTCTTTGCCGCTCTGTTCGCCTTTATGCCACCCGCATGGCGAGATAGGCTAGCGCGCAAATTATCCACCTTTGCGGTACGCAAAAACGGCCGTGTTGTACGCCGCACGCGAGTGAATCTGGAAAAATGCTTTCCTGAAAAATCCCCGCAAGAACGCCAGGCTATTTTGGAAGAAACCTTTGTCAAAGCAGCACAATACATGCTCGGTTATTCGGAGTTTTTGGTTCGTTCCACGAAACACAATCAGCAACGCGGCATCATGATTGGTGAAGAGAACTTATTGCCATTGTTAGATGCTGGCGAGAACGTGATCATCCTCGCCCCTCACGCTTGGGCGGTCGATTACCCTGCGGTAATGCTTGCGGCAAAAGGCTATAAAGTAACCACCATCATGAAGCCACAGCGCAATCCTATCGGTGATTGGTTAATGCACGTCCAACGCATGCAATATGGCGGGCGTATTTTTGCACGTGATGCTGGAGTAAAACCGTTTGTACGTTCAATTAAAGATGGATACTTAGGCTACTGGCTGCCCGATGAAGACTTTGGCCCAGCCAACTCGGTCTTTGTTCCATTCTTTGGCACTGAAAAAGCCACGTTAAAAGGTTTTGGTAAAATGGCGCGCCTATCAAAGGCGAAAGTCGTGCCAATTTTGCCTGCTTATAACGATAAAACCTGTAAGTACGAAGTGCATATTTTGCCTGCATTAGAAAACTTTCCAACGGGCGATGAAGAGCAAGATGCACGCGCTATGAATAAGGCGATTGAAGATTTAGTCACACCACGCCCAGAACAGTACATGTGGAATTTATCACTGTTGAAAACGCAGCGTGATGGCTCGGAAATTTACGATAACTCGCACCATGGCGATCAAAGTTAATCGCTAGAATAACTAAACTCATAACAAACAAGCCCCGAGCGACAAACTCGGGGCTTTTACTTTTCAATAAGTGGCTCTACGATTCGCAAATAAGTTGATGCTTAAATTCCGTACTGAGCACGATACGCTTTTACCGCCTCAAGGTGCTTAGCATCTGCCCCTTTCTCTTCAAGGTAAGTAACCAGATCGGTCAGGCTAACAATTGAGATGATCGCGCAACCAAAATCACGCTCGACTTCTTGAATTGCAGAAAGCTCTCCTTTGCCTTTTTCTTGGCGGTCAATTGCTACCAAAACACCAGCAAGATCCGCACCGTTAGCTTGAATGATTTCCATCGACTCACGAATGGCAGTACCAGCTGTAATGACATCATCCACCAGCATAATGCGCCCTTCTAATGCGCTACCGACCAAGTTACCGCCCTCACCGTGGTCTTTCGCTTCTTTACGGTTAAAGCAATACGGCGTATCAACATCATGATGATCAGCCAACGCTACTGCAGTTGTAGTCGCAATGGGGATCCCTTTGTACGCAGGTCCAAATAGCACATCAAATTCAATCCCAGAATCGACCAAAGCAGCGGCATAAAAACGCCCTAAGCGCGCTAAATCACGGCCAGTATTAAACAAGCCAGCGTTAAAGAAATAAGGGCTTTTTCGGCCAGACTTCAAAGTAAACTCGCCAAACTTCAAGACTTCTTTTTCTAGTGCAAATTCAATAAATTCACGCTGGTATGCTTTCATGATTTTCTCTCTCTTAACTCATACACTTTGGTTTATTTCGCTTTCTCAACAAGAACAACCCCCTCCTAGCCTCCCCCTAAAAGGGGGAGGTACTAAAGTGGTGCTCACCTCCCCCGAAAAAGGAGAGGTACTAAGATGGTGCTCGCCTCCCCGAAAAAAGAGAGGTACTAAGATGGTGCTCGCCTCCCCGAAAAAAGAGAGGTACTAAGATAATGCTCGCCTCCCCTAAAAGGAGAGGTACTAAGATAATGCTTGCCTCCCCTAAAAGGGGAGGTACTAAGATGATGAATTCCCTCCCCTCAAGGGCAATATTAGGAACACTTCCTTTATTCCCTCCCCTTATAGGGGAGGGTTAGTGTGGGGTCATCACGTACAACAATACAATGAATAAAACGGGCAAAAAAATAGCCCCCAACTGGGAGCTACTTGATCAATCTAATAACGATGCTTTCTGCGCTTCAACAATATCAGCGATGCCTTTCTTGGCAACGGCCAGTAAATCCATCAGCTCTTCATGGCTAAACGGTTCACCCTCTGCGGTGCCTTGAATTTCAATCATCTTACCGTTTTCAGTCATCACCACATTCATATCGGTATCAGCGGCAGAATCTTCCACGTATTCCAAATCACATAAAATGTTTTCACCCAAGATGCCAACTGAGACAGCAGCAACATGACCTTTCATTGGATTCTTCTTCAATTTGCCGCTAGCAACCAGATGAGCAAACGCATCCGCTAGTGCCACACTTGCGCCCGTAATTGATGCAGTGCGAGTACCGCCGTCCGCTTGAATAACGTCACAGTCAACCGTGATCATCACCTCTGGCATTACCTCTAAATCCACCACAGCACGTAAGCTGCGAGCGATGAGACGTTGGATCTCCATGGTGCGGCCACCTTGCTTACCGTTGGTCGCTTCACGACGAGTCCGTGAATGGGTTGCACGTGGCAGCATGCCGTATTCGGCAGTAACCCAACCTTTACCCTGACCTTTCAACCAGCGAGGAACACCCTCTTCGACAGTGGCATTACACAATACTTTGGTATTACCAAATTCCACCAATACTGACCCTTCAGCATAAGCAGTGTAGTTGCGAGTGATTTTAATTGGGCGAATTTGATCGGCCGCGCGGTCATTTGGACGCATAGTGCATCTACCTTTTATCGGGTGAGACGGAATCGATTGGGGCGAGATTATAGCGGATTAGCCGCCTTGACGCTAGGTTGGTCACCCTTTGCATTGGCGTGAACCTAGTACACGCGTGAAGCTAGTGCTAACATATCTCTCGTTTGATATTTCATCTTCGTGAGCAAAGGACAAATCAATGATTTACAGCATGACCGCGTACGCGCGTAAAGAAGTTAAAGGTGATTGGGGTACTGCGGTATGGGAAATTCGCTCGGTAAACCAACGTTATCTTGAAACCTATTTCCGCCTGCCGGAACAATTTCGTGGTCTTGAGCCTGTACTGCGTGAACGCTTTCGCCAACGTTTAGCGCGCGGCAAAGTAGAATGTCACTTACGTTATGAAGCAAACCCTGCGGCTAAAAGTGAGCTGAATATCAATGAAGCACTCGCCAATCAAGTGATTAAAGCCGCCAACCAAGTAATGCACATGACGGGCGAGTTAAGCCGCATTAATCCATTTCAAATCATGCAGTGGCCCGGCGTAATGGAAACGCCAGAACAAGACATGGACAGCATTAATAAAGCCTTATTAGCAGGCTTTGATGACGCAATCATTGAATTCATTGACGCACGTGGCCGTGAAGGTGACAACATGAAGGCGTTAATCGAACAACGCCTGACGGCGATCAGTGAAGAAGTGGTAAAAGTGCGCGCACGCATGCCAGAAATCCTGCAATGGCAACGTGAACGTCTATTGACTAAGTTTGAAGAAGCAAAGATTGAGCTTGATGCGACACGCGTCGAGCAAGAGCTGATTTTACTTGCACAAAAATCAGACGTTGCCGAAGAGTTAGACCGCCTCGATTCGCATGTCAAAGAAGCACGTAATGTGCTCAAAAAAGGCGGCTCATGCGGCCGTAAGCTCGATTTCATGATGCAAGAATTTAACCGCGAATCGAACACGTTAGCCTCGAAATCAATCAGCACCGACATCACGGCCTCTGGCGTTGAACTTAAGGTTCTGATTGAGCAAATGAGAGAGCAAATTCAAAACATCGAATAGTTTTTCAGCTTCGGCGATTCAGATTAAGTTGATGACGATGGATAAAAACACGGAAGGCACCATAGCCTTCCGTTATCTAGTTAACTCACAAAGTAACCATGCAAGCTACTTACTGACACTGATCATTTCGTTGAAGTACTCGACTTGCTGTTCCATGCTCAGACTTTGATTATTTGAACCCAACGCCCAGATAAAGAAACCACCGTAACCATTCTCTTTTTGCCACTTGGCACGGTTGAGGTTGTTTTCACGGCTCTCCACAAAATTGCCGTTTGGCCCCCACTGGCTATTGATCGTATTGCCCAAAACAATTTTCGACTTATCTCCAATGTATTGAGCGTAATTGGCCATCGCGACATCATAGAGAAAGTTTTGGCCGGCGTCATAGGTCATGACGTTGAAGAAGTCGAAATCGTTCTTGGTTGCTTGTAACAGATCGATCACTTCACCATGGTGAGACGAGCGACCTGATGGCTCAACGTAAGAACAATTTTCAAACACACTTGAATCCATGCATGCCACAGGATCAGCACCGACATGGTATGTGGTCAGCGACAACACTTTATTGTCTCCCACTTTTTGGCGTATCAGTTTAATCAATGCGGTTAGGTCTTGGTTCTCTTTATCGGTAATGCGCGCTGCTTTCTCGAAGTCGAAGTCAAGACCATCAATTTGCACATAACCCGCTAATTGGTACTTGCTGTAATCACATTGGCCATCACCACCCGTCGCAAGGCAGTCACCCACTACCTCTTCTGGTTTTAGGTTCTTCTTATAGACAGGGAAGGGTTTGTTGACCAATTCAACGAGGCCATTGGCCACCGCCTCCCGATTTGCATCGCTACCAATCGCAGACCAAATACTTTCATAAGTTTGGCCACCAAACGCGACCATCATGGTGACATTGCTATTATCGTGTTTTAAGGTTGACCACGCTAAGTACTGAGATGGCATCCAATCTGGGTTGTAACTTGGTGGGGTTACCATGTCATCAGAAATCGTAATGTTGCCGCTAGCATCCCATTTACCGAACGATAATAAATAACCGTCACCTTCAGAATTAAACAGTTTTTCATAATCGTTTAATCCCCAAGAAGTGAGATAACTAATGGCACGGTCTGGGTTATCGGCAAGGCCACCACCACCGGTACTCTCTTTCACTGTAATATTGGATGGGGCTGACATTTGCTCTTGATTAGCACTGTTGAGCGCCTTTGCGTAAATAGCGTAGTTGCCTGCTTGCGCTCCAATCCACTCATATTCATAAGGTGCTTCGGTGTCTTGATTCAGCACCTTACCGTTGGCAATAAACGTCACGGACGTCACCTCGCCTTCATAGCTCTTAGCATCCGCTTTGATTGAGATCGCTCGGCCTTCAAAGAAGCTTGAACCGTCTACAGGGGAAGAGAGTGACACCAGCAGATCTTTATCAGTAATGGCAATCGAAATCGGTGCAGTTTGAGCACTTGCACCTTGATCGTCATACGCGGCAACCGTGAGTGTGTATTGTCCTTCAACTTGAGCAGGCACAGTGATGGTATAGAGATCGCCCGAAGAAGAGGTGGATGTTGCAACGACTTCGCCATTCAATTGAACATCGACACGCGCCACTTGGGTATCGTCGCTCGCCTCAACGACCACCTCAAATGGCTGATTAGGTGCTATTTTTTGTCCATTTTCTGGCGATTGAACATGCACTTCAGGAACAGGGTTAGGATCGCACTCACCAACGTCATTCCATGCATCTTTCCATGCATCTGGATAATTTGGATGCCCAGTACCTGGTGTCCATACTGGGTTACCACACCAACCTGCGATTTTACATGAGTAGATATGACCAATATTGGTTACCTCATCTCCCACTTGATAGCTCACGCCATCTTGGTACTGAGCAACGTCACCGCAACTACCACTCACATCAGTAACCGTAATCGTCAGATTTTTTTGTGTTACATGCCGTTCATCATCTTGCGCTTCAACACGTAATGCAGCGCTTCCGGCCGTTTGAGGGGTCCAGTCACAAGAGAACACTTGCTCTGTTTTGGCATCGATACTGCAAACTTCGGTGTCATTAGCAAAAAATTTAACGGTAGCCAGATCATTATCAGCATCGGTCACTTCAGCAGAGATCGTCAAACTTGTGCCTTGTGGGTGGGACGATCCCGCTTCTGGGGAAATGAACTCAACGACCGGAGGATTAGGCGCCGTCGATTCTGACTCGACAGAAACAGGCACGCTTTGCTCAGAGAGCTTATCGCCTTCCTCATTGAACGCGATAACTGAAATGGAAGCGGCTCCTATTTCTTTCGGTTGCCACACTTGCTGATACTCGGTGACACCTTGCTTCAATGGTTGTTGAGCAATTTTGTCTTGGTTAGCCCAAAACTCAAGCTTACCGGCACTCTCACCATCAACACGAACCATAATGCTAACGTCTGTGCCCGTGTATACCACTGAATTTGGCGCTGGAGAGAGAATATCTAGCGAAAAATCGGGCGGTGGTGTGATGCCCCCTTCCATTTTCACAATAACAGAATCTTCAAAAGCACTCAGGTTTTCCAATGAACCAGCAAAAGCGATCGTCAAGGAGAGTGATTCTGAGGAATTCAGAACGCTGTCAACCCAAGCACCTTCAGGGAATTTAAGCGCCACTGAATGGAGAATACCGCCCGCTTGAGCGGTATGAGATAGACTCCACGTAGGATGGGATAGCGCCGATGATTGCCAACCTATATCGTTAATCGCAACGGGTAATACAAATTCGATTACCGCATCGCGCATATCCGCTGACTCTGCTCCTGTATTTTTAATCGCTAAGGTGTAAGTGCTCCACCACTGCCCCTCTGACTCAGCTACCGCATCCGCGCTAAACTCAACAGCAATAGCCTGAGATATTGGGTTTAGCAATAGACCCGAAAAAAGCATGGTTAGGCCTAAGACCCGGTAATAGTTTTTGTCGGCCATTGAGACTGGCGTGTTTTTTTGATTAAACATTATTTTATACCCTCATAT